>NZ_CFHWAF010000081.1:0-20634 GCF_984452065.1 Hoeflea sp.
TTCGCGATTGGACATGTCGCCCGTCATGCCCTGGGCTTCGTCAATCAGCAGGATGTGCTGACGGGCAATGAGATCGATCAGCTGGACGACGGTTCGCTGGCTGAGCGGGCTCCCGATGTCGATATCTTCGCCCGCACAAGCCCCGAGCACAAACTCAGGCTTGTACGGGCTTTCCAGGCGGGCGGACACGTCATTGCGATGACCGGCGACGGCGTCAACGACGCACCCGCGCTCAAGCAGGCCAATGTCGGTATCGCCATGGGCCGGAACGGGACAGAGGCCGCCAAGGAAGCCGCTGAAATGGTGTTGACGGATGACAATTTCGCCTCGATCGATGCCGCGGTAAGAGAGGGGCGAACCGTCTACGACAACCTGAAAAAGGCGATCGTGTTCCTTCTGCCGGTCAATGGCGGCGAGGCCTTCGCCATCATCGCGGCAATCCTCCTGGGCTCCGCGCTGCCCATCACACCGCTGCAAATTCTCTGGGTAAACATGGTGAGCTCGGTGGGCCTTGCGATGGCGCTGGCTTTCGAGCCGACGGAGGCGGACGTGATGAAGCGCCCGCCGAGACCCGCGGACCAGCCAATGCTGTCAACGTTCCTCGTATGGCGGATTGCCTTTGTATCCATCCTGTTCGTGCTCGGGATCTTCGGGATGTTTACATGGGCGCGCGCGAACGGTTCCACCCTTGAAGAAGCACGCACCTATGCCGTCAACACACTGGTCGTCATGGAGGTCTTCTACCTCTTCAGCGTCCGGTATCTGCGGGCACCGTCGCTGACGCTGGCGGGAATCCGCGGCACGCGTGCCGTCATTGTCGCGGTCATGGTGGTGGTGTTCCTGCAGCTCGTCTTTACCTATGCGCCATTCATGAATGCACTCTTCCAGACGCGGCCGGTCGGCTTTGTCCACGGAGCCGAAATCATAGGTGTGGGCGTTGCGCTCTTCGCCATTCTCGAAATTGAAAAGTGGCTCCGTATCCGGTTTTTCGGCCGGCGGCACTCGTCCGGTGACCGCGCGCCAACCTCCGGCGCCGTGAATTCTCGTGTAAGCCGGGAGGCTCGCTGATGCTGGAGATCGTGTCCACCTCTGTGTTCTACGAAGTCGCGGCACTGCTCGTGCTTGCTGCGGCAGTGGGGCTTGTCGGCGTCCTGCTGCGCCAGCCGCTGATTGTGAGTTTCATTGCCGTCGGCATCCTGGCGGGTCCGTCCGTGTTCGGGCTCGCCCAGTCGGAGGAGCACATCAACCTGCTCGCCGAACTCGGCATTTCCGTTCTTTTGTTTCTTGTGGGGCTCAAGCTCGACATCAGGCTGGTGCGCACCCTCGGGCTGGTCGCGCTGATGACCGGTCTCGGTCAGGTAGCGTTCACCTCGATTATCGGCTTCGCTATCGGGCTGGCCCTTGGATTCGACGCCATAACCAGCCTCTACGTCGCGGTGGCTCTGACATTTTCAAGCACGATCATCATCGTCAAGCTGCTCTCCGACAAACGCGAAATCGACTCCCTGCACGGCCGTATCGCGCTTGGTTTCCTGATCGTGCAGGATCTTGTGGTCGTGCTGGCGATGATCGTGCTCTCGGCTGTGGGCGTGGGCACCAAGGCAAATGCGGCAGCAAGCGATGTCGCGATGATATTTGTCTCCGGCATAGCGATGCTGATCGTTGTCGGCATTTTTATACGCTACGTCGCGGAACCGCTGGTCGAGCGTCTGGCACGGGCGCCGGAACTCCTTGTCTGCTTTGCCATCGGCTGGGCCGCGCTGTTCGCCGCCGCCGGCGATTTCCTGGGATTCAGCATGGAGCTCGGAGGTCTCCTGTCAGGCGTTTCGCTCGCGTCGACGCGCTTGCGCGAGGCCATGGCCGCCAGGCTCGCGCCGTTGCGGGATTTCCTGCTCCTGTTCTTCTTCATTGCGCTGGGTACGCATCTTGACCTTTCGCTTGTCGGCGAACAGGCGCCTTCCGCCATCATTTTCTCTCTGTTCGTGCTGATCGGCAATCCGCTCATCGTTCTGGTGATCATGGGCGCCATGGGATATCGCAAGCGGACCGGTTTCCTTGCCGGCCTCACTGTCGCGCAGATCAGTGAATTTTCTCTCATCTTCATGGCCATGGGCGTCTCGCTGGGCCATGTGGGTGCCGAATCCCTCGGCCTGGTGACCCTGGTGGGGGTCATCACCATCTCGCTGTCGACCTACATGATAACCAATTCGCACTGGCTCTATGCACGGCTGGAACCCCTGCTCGGCCCGTTCGAACGCGCCGGGACTCCGCGCGAGGCTGAAGAGCAGGAAATGCCGACGGCGGCCCGATACGATGTTCTGCTGTTCGGGCTCGGGCGCTATGGCGGAGCCATTGCGCAGCGTCTGAGGGCCCGGGGTCTCAATGTGCTGGGAATCGATTTCAATCCGGCTGTCGTGAAGCGATGGCACGAAGAAGGTCTGGAGGTTGTCTATGGCGATGCAACCGACCCTGAATTTGTCGCACATCTGCCGTTCACCGGCGTCAAATGGGCCGTATCCGCCGTGCCGGAGCACGAAGCGGGGGTCACCCGGGACGATTCGCGGCTTGCACTGGTGCACGCTCTTCGCGACCAGGGTTTCCAAGGTCAGATCGCTGTCACGTCACACCGGGAAGAGGACGGACAGAATATGCACACGAGCGGCGCCGACCTCATCCTGCAACCGTTTCAGGACGCTGCCGACCAGGCCGCGGGTCTTCTGACCGGCGAGCGACAGCCACCACGATTTGAAGTGATCGAACCGGAGGATCAAAAGGAGTTGGCGCCGTGATCCGCGCGCTTCCCGCTGCCGGATCCTTACTCTAACGCTTGAAGGAGCAATCGATGAAATCGATAATGTTGGCAACGGACTTTTCTGAACGCTCCGATCGCGCATTGCGACGCGCCACGCTGCTGGCCGAAGAATTCGACGCATCGCTTTCGATCGTTCATGTGGTTGATGACGATCAGCCGCAGCATATCGTTGACCGGGAAACGGAGATTGCAGAAAACCACCTTCGGGTACTGAAATCCACAGTGACCAAGGTGGATGGCATCGCCTGTACGTCCGAAGTCAGACTTGCCGCACCCGATGTCGGGATAGCGCAGGCCGTGCAAAACGCCAAGCCGGATCTTCTCGTGATCGGACCGCATCGCCGGCAGGCATTGCGGGATGTTTTTGTCGGCACCACCGCTGAGCGGACGATACGGTCCGTCGAGTGTCCGCTCCTCATGGTGAATGCGCCTCCGGTCGGTCCTTACCGCCGCGTGCTGCTGTCCACTGATTTTTCAGCCGGCGCGCGTTGTGCGGTTCAGTGTTTTCAGGCGTTGGGGATGGCCCGCAAGACGGATGTCGCGATGCTTCATGTGTTTGATGCACCGGCACTGGGTCTCGCAATGAGCCACACGATGAGCGTTGACGAGAGAAAATCCTACATCGCGGATCAAAGCAACAATGCCGAGCGGGACCTGTCGGACTTTGCGGCATCCCTTGACGCGTTCCCCGTCCGGCAGGTCCTGCGCTATGCGGAACGCGCACCGGCCCGGGAAATCCAGCTGGCGGCGCAATCGGAAGAAGCCGACCTGATTGTCGTCGGCACACAGGGCGCAAGCGGCCTGCTCAGGTTTTTTCTCGGAAGCGTTGCCAAAGAAGTGCTTCGGACAGCTGATCGCGATGTGCTCGCCGTACCGCTTAACAGCCAATCGGGGACTGTTTACAGTGACCGATCCGAATGAGTGCGTCGGCGGTTTTGCGCTGGTTGTTTAGCAGCTGGTAGAAACCCGAGTAGCCACGGCGAGGGATTGTAAAGCCTTCGACTGTGTATGCTCAAGGCACAGCGCTTTCCAAGGAATAGTCACCGGCACGGACAATGTCACGAAGAATTTGAGATCGATCGTGCGGCACAGGATCGCCAGACAAAGGCCGGAAAGCTCCGCGCTCCGCATAGGGTCCCGCAGGACAATATCCCGATGGTCTTGTCGCGTGAAGGGTATCATGGGTTCGTTCCGCCGGTCGGAGTGAATGTGGTGGTATCGGTCTTTCTGAATTCCGGTCTGTCGGCGGCAAGCGGATGTCGTCGCCG
Organism: Hoeflea sp.; assembly: GCF_984452065.1. Taxonomy (NCBI): domain Bacteria; kingdom Pseudomonadati; phylum Pseudomonadota; class Alphaproteobacteria; order Hyphomicrobiales; family Rhizobiaceae; genus Hoeflea; species Hoeflea sp. The sequence continues at coordinate 4,081 of NZ_CFHWAF010000081.1, forward strand.
GCGCGGCACAAAGGCAGCCCTTGCCGGGACCGGAAAAGGCTGCCGCTGTCTGGGTGCGGCGGAGAGGAACTATCTGATTGCGCGTGCGGGCAGATCGGCCAGCGCTCGTTGCGCCTCTGCCCAGCGGTCCCGCTTACAGGCTGAAGCCGTGCGGGAAGGGGTCGGACGGATCGAGGCCGAGCTGGGATATGCCGAATATCCAGCAGGATCCGGTCAGATCGGTTCTGACGGCTGCCTGATCGCCAACCCGCGTCAGGGCCGTGACCTTCGTTGTAAATTCGCTGCCGATTATCGAGCGTGTCTTCAATGTCTGCCCGACATCCAGACGTCTGGCCGCAACCTGACGCGCTGCCAATGCGGCGCTGCCGGTGCCGCAGGCCGAGCGGTCGGCGCGTCCCGGGCTGACGGTGGTGCATGTCAGCATGGCACCGTCCGGCGCCGCCTGATGGAATATCAGGTGCGAGATCGCATCAAGCTGCGGGCGCGAGGGATGTTGAACCTTGACCTGCCGCCTTGCCAGGTCGCGCAACGCCATGCCCGCCTGCGCCAGCGGCTCCGCGTTCCCGGCGCAGATGGGCAGGCCGACCGAATTGGCGTCCACGACCGCATAGTAGACGCCGCCGAAGCAGACATCGATCGGCACGTCTCCCCAGTTCGTGGTGGATATTGTCACGCCCGAATGCTGCATGAACGCATCCGGCATGGATATGCGGACCGATACGGCCTTGCCGTTCCTGCAGGATGCAATGGCGGTGACAAGCCCCGCCGCCGTGTCGAACACGATCCTCGTTTCGGGTTCGGCCATCGGCACAACGCCTGTTTCCAGAAGCGCCGTCGCCGCGCACATCGCATTCGAGCCGGACATGGCGTGGACGCCGTCGGGCAGCCAGACCATCATGCCGATATCGGCTTCCGGCCGTGTCGGCGGCAGCAGTGGCACCACCGCTCCGAGCCCGCATCCGCGCGGTTCGCTCAAAAGGAGCCGCCGCAGGCCGTCATCGACCTCGTTCGCATGCTTCAGTTTTTCCGCCATGGTCGCGCCCGGGATGTCGATCATCCCGGACATCGCCACACGGCCGATTTCACCGCCGCAGTGGACGTCGACAAGCTGAAGCGTTCGTGACCACTGCATACGGACTTTCTCTAATGCTGCAGAACCTGATCGAGGAACTTTCTGGCGCGGTTGGAATGCGGATTGTCGAAGAAGGAATCGGGATCGTTTTCCTCAACGATTTCGCCCGCATCCATAAAGATGACCCGGTCGGCGACCTTGCGGGCGAATGCCATCTCATGCGTGACACACAGCATCGTCATGCCTTCCGAGGCGACTTCGACCATGACGTCCAGCACCTCCGAAATCATTTCCGGATCGAGCGCCGAGGTCGGTTCGTCGAAGAGCATGATCCGCGGCTTCATACACAGGGAACGGGCGATTGCGACCCGCTGCTGCTGTCCGCCCGACAGCTGCGAGGGATATTTCTCGGCCTGGTCCGGGATGTGCACCTTGGTGAGATATTCGTGCGCGGTCGCGGTGGCTTCGCCGCGATCCGTCCTGTTGACGAGGATCGGCGCCAGGATGCAGTTTTCCAGTACGGTCATGTGCGGGAACAGGTTGAAGCTTTGAAACACCATTCCGGTCTTGCGCCGCATCGCGTCGATATCCGGAAGCTGGGCATTCATTTCGTTGCCGAATATCTCGATCCTGCCCTGCTCGTGTTCCTCGAGCTGGTTGATGCAGCGGATGAGCGTGGACTTGCCTGAGCCGGACGGCCCGCAGATGACGATGCGCTCGCCCTCCCGCACCGTGAGGTCGACATCCCGCAGGGCGTGGTACGAGCCGTAATACTTGTTCAGATTGTGGATCGACACGGCGATTTGGCTGTCTGGTTGCATCGGTTACCTACGATCCCCCTTACTCAGACGTGCTTCGAGATATGCCCCGTATCGGGACAGGCTGAGCGAAAAGATGAAAAAGATGACGCCGATGAATATGTAGACTTCCTTTGCCGCGATGCCCCATTCGGCGGTGCCGAAGGCGGCGTTGCCGGAGGCCAGCACTTCAAAGAAGCCGATAATGACGATCAGCGGCGTCTCAAGAAAGATGATGACGATCTGATTGATCGTTGAGGGCAGCGAAACCTTGAACGCCTGAGGCAGAATGATCCTGCTGACCCGGTGCCAGTATCCGAGGCCGAGCGCTTTTGCCGCCTCTTCCTGACCGGACGGCAGGCTGAGGATGCCGCCGCGCAGGATCTCCGCCTGATAGCAGCTGACATAGAGCGTGAAGCCGGCGATCACCCGGAAGAGCTTCTCGCCGATCATGAAATCCGGAAGGCCGAAGGGGACGACGACGGCCGCCACGAACAGCACGACGAGAAGCGGCAAAGAGCGGACGAAATCGATGATGGCCTGAACCGAGCGTGAAACCCAGGGCAGTTTCGACTGGCGCATCAGCACCAGTATGACCGAGGTCGGCATGGTCAGGATCGTGACGCTTGAAAATACAAAAAGTGTCAGCGAGAGGCCGCCCCACTGACGGACCGGAATATATTCAAGGCCGAAAATGCCGCCGCTCATCAGGATGGTAAATCCGCCGAACCCGGCTATCCAAAGCGGCGCGATGCGCGAAAATCGCCAGAAGACCGGAATGCAGGACAGGATCGCGGTCACCATGATCAGCAGGCAGGCAAGCGCCGAGCGCCACTGCTGATCAAAGGGATAAAGGCCATAGATGATGATGCGCCAGCGTTCCTGGATCACGGCCCAGCAGGCGCCGGCGCCGTCAACGCGGCACAGCTGTGAATCGGGCGAATAGAACACGCCGCGCAGGATGGCCCAATCGAAGATCCGGTAGCCGATCCAGAGCAGGCCGGCGATCACCAGGACCGAAAGCAGGCTGAGGACCGGGTGTTTGCGGGCATAGGCGATCGTCCTGCCGATATGCGTCTGCTTGCCGGGCAGTTCCGTCTTCGGCCTGGAGCTGAGAGTCACGTCCGCCATCGGTTACCTCGCCTGCCTGAGATGCATGCGCGTACCGATGCCGTTCATGATCCATACCAGACCATTGTTCAGGAGCCAGAAGGCGGCCGCCAGTATCAGGATAAACTCGATGGTCTGCCCTGACTGGTTGATCGAGGAGACGGTCACGGCAAACAGGTCCGAGAAGCCGACGGCAATGCCGAGCGTCGTTGCCTTGATCAGCCAGACATAGAGGTTGGTCATCATCGGCAATATGTTCTGTACGGTGATCGGCAGCTGTATGCGGGAAAAGATCATCCATCCGCTCATGCCCAGCGCCCGGCCGGCCTCGACCTTGCCCGGATCGACCGAAAGAAAACCGCCGCGCACGATCTCGGCAATATAGGCCGCGCCATAGAACATGGTTGCAAACAGGATGGCGCTGAGTTCGGGCGGCATGCTCATTCCGCCGCGGAAATTGAAACCCTTCAATTCGGGAATGGACAGGAGCGGCGTGTCCGGTATGCGCGACGCGGCGCATATGATCGTGATCAGGATCAGCGCCGCCGCGAGCACCGAAGCGGACAGGCTCGCCTTGCGCCGGAAACTTTCGAACATGAAGCGCTTGCCCAGCGCGATCCAGATCAGGATGGCGGTGACCACGATGACAATCAGAACCACGATGGCCGTCGCCGGCCCGGTGATGTTGAGGGCGGGAACGAACATGCCGCGGGCGGTCAGAAAAATACCGTCTCCCAGCTGGATGGCCTGCCGCGGCGCCGGGAAGGCGGAAAATGCCGCATACCACGCCAGAACCTGCAGGATCGGCGGGACGTTGCGGATGATGTCGACATAAACCAGTGCGACGGCGTTCAGGACGGCGTTGCCGGAAATGCGCATGGCGGCGAGGACGACGCCGAGCACCGTTGCCAAGGCCATCGCCACATAACCGACGATGACCGTGTTCATGAAACCCATGAGCAGGGTCCACCAGTAGGGATCGCTGATCGAGGTCGGCAGGAAGGTGAAGCCCATATCCCAGCCGGTTCCCCGTTCCAGGAAGCCGAATCCGGAGGTTATGCCCTGCTCGCGCAGATTGTTCTGCGCGGTGATCAGGAAACCCGCGATAATCAGCACCAGAACCGCCACGAAGGAGGTCTGGAGCAACGTGTTTTTCATGTTCCTGGTCACGGCGGGTGTCCCTCAAACGGCAGTTGTGCGGAGGCGCAATCATGCGCCTCCGTTTTTATTATTCCGCCAATCAGTCGATCGTGAACGGGAACAGGACGCCGCCATTGTTCCACAGATTGTTGATGCCGCGCGGCAGCTTGTAGGGCGAACCTTCGCCGAGATTGCGGTCGTAGATTTCGGCATAGTTGCCGACCTGCTTGATGACGTTGTAACCCCAGTCATTCGGCAGGCCGAGGCGGTCGCCAAGTCCCGGATCGACACCGAGCATGCGGGCGACCTGCGGGTTGGGCGGAGCGGCCCTCATCTCATCGACATTCTGCGATGTCACACCGTGATACTCGGCGGCGAGCAGGACGGTCAGCAGCCAGTTGGCCGTATCGACCATGCGGTCCTCGCCCTGCCGCAGCGCGATCGATTGCGGGCCCATATTGACGAGTTCCGGCAGGATCATGTTGGCGTCGAGACCGCCTTCAGCGTCCGTCAGGAACACGGCCAGGTTCGGCCCCCAGCCGATAAAGGCGTCGCAACGATTGGCGTTGAAGGCGGCCTGTGCCTCCTCCTGCTTTTCGTACTGTACGAGATTGTAATCGAAGCCCAGGCCTTCCAGATAGTTGGCGGCGTGGCGGACCGTCGAGGTTCCCGCTTCGCCGCAGATCGTGGCGCCTTCGAGTTCCGTTGCGGACGTGATGCCCAGATCCCGTTTCGCGGCGAATTGCGTGCCGCCGAGGAAGTAGGTGCGCGAATATTGCAGGTTCAGTTCCAGATCGCGCGACATCGTCCACTCGGTGAGCTTGATGATCACGTCGATGTCGCCGGACTGAAGCGCCGGAAACCGCTGGGCCCAGCTCAGCGGAATGAACTCCACCGCGTCCTTGTCGCCGAGGATCTGCGCTGCCATGGCGTGGCACAGATCGATATCGAGCCCCCTCCAGACACCCTTGTCGTCGACCTCGGCAAAGCCGCGATAGGATCCGTTATGGCTCGGGCATAAAAGCTTGCCACGCTCGGTGATGGTCTTGACGGTCTGTGCGGGTTCGGCGACTTGCGCCCATGCATTGCCGGCGGTCACCGATGCCAAGGCGGCGGCGATCACCATCGTTTTTGCTGGAAATTTCATAGTATACCTCCTGGTTGATCTCGTTTTCGGTCACTGTTTTCTGTTTGGTATGCGTCGTAGACCAGACGCCCACTTGCTATGTCCTGAACCGCGATTCCGACGGACTTGAAGAGGGTTGTCCGGGAGGCGGGAATTTGCGTCTCTGCGGCCAGCACCTCGCCCGCTTCGGCGGCGATCTCGGCTCCTGACAGAATGATGTCGCCGGATTCCCTGCGGACGGCATCGCGGGAATCGACGACAATGGCGTTTGCCATCACGGCATCGTCCAGTTCGCGCCAGTCCGGCCGCGGCGATCCCACCGAGTTGACGTGGGCACCCGGTTTGAGCCACGCGCCCTGAAGCACCGGTTCGCGGGCGTTGGTCGCACAGACGACGATATCGGCGCCTTCGACGGCATCCTTCAGCGGCGCAGCGCGCGCGCCATGGGCCGCGGCGAACGCCTGAGCGCGGGCGTCGGTTCTGCTCCAGACGCGGACGTCGTCGATCGGGAAAACCGTCTTGAGGGCCTGAAGGTGGGCCAGCGCCTGAACGCCGCTTCCCACAAGAGCCAGACTGCGGCTTTCAGGGTTTGCCAGCACTTCGGACACTGCGGCGGATGCGGCCGCCGTGCGCATTTCGGTGATCAGGCGTCCGTCCATGAATGCGATCGGGTGACCGTGCTGCGGATCGAACAGGCCAATGGCGGCAAAATGCGTATGGATGTCCTTGCGGGCATTGCCCGGATAGAAGGAGACCATTTTTGCCCCCATCGCGCCCGGCATCGCCGCCGGCATCAGTCCGAAATAACGTTCGCCTTCCTCGACCGTCATCATGTTGCGAACCGGCTGCTGCACCTTACCGGCGGAAAAGGCGATGAACGCATCGCGCATCGCAGGGATCAACGCCTCGTAACTGAGGAGCTTCGCGACATCTGCCTCGGCCAGTGTTACTGGTGCGTTTTCCATTGCCCGGTCCGGTCAGTCAGGTGGCAAAATCTACATTCGGATCACTCTATATTCTCAGTATAAGTGTGTCAATAAATGGAATAGTTGTTCTGATATATAGAACAAAAGAGAATTTTGATGCTGTGATCCGGTCGATCCTGGAACCTTGGTTCCGCCCGATGCTCATGCGCGGCGGTGCCGACGCTTCAGTCTATTGTGAACGTCCCGTTCGGTCCCTCGACTTCAAAGGCGAGGCCATGCTGTCCCTCGATGACACCGGCCAGGTGGGAAACATCCAGCGCGTCGAGCATTTCAGCGAGCCGATCGGGCTGCGGATGGCTCAGAACAATCCTCCTCAACCGGATGCCGAGATCCTGCTGTGCGGTGCTCGGATGCGGGCCGGGCGACCATTCGATAAAGGCCGGTAAAAGTCCGTGCTCCGGCAGGTGTCCGTCTGACGGGACGGTCAGTCGCCAGGACCGCTCGCCGCGTGTGAAATAGAGGATTTCGCCAAGGTCGACCGGGCTCTTTTCCGCCACTGCGTCGAGATTGTCCGTTCCGACGACCCAGCACAGCGCACGCGGCCGTTCAGCTAACCTCCGGCGGGTCTTGTCCTCGTCGAGCGAGAACCAGCGCGCCCGTCCCGGATCGGGTGCGGCCGGATCGATCGAGAGGATTTCGAGAAAGCTCTCATTGCCGGTCCGGGTGACGCAATTGTGGGTGCCCATCAGATCATGTTTCCCGCCCGGGGGAACCGTGACGCCCAGTTTTTCCGCCAGGTGTTTCCGGCCTTGTTCAAGCGTCTCGGCGCCTACGGCAAAGTGGTCGATCCTGTTCATGTCATCCTCAATTCAGATGCGGCAGCGCCTGCGCCAGATCGGCGATCAGGCTGTCGGTGTTCTCGAAGCCGATGCAGAAGCGAATGACGCGGCCCTCCTCGGTCCACGGATTTGCGGTGCGGTTCGGCTCCACCGGCAGCACGAGGCTCTCATAGCCGCCCCAGCTCACCCCGACGCCGAACAGTTTCAGCGCGTCGACGAAGGCGTGGAGTTTTTCGTCGCCGCAGGGATTTGCAACCACGCTGAAAAGCCCTGCCGAACCGGTAAAGTCGCGCTTCCAGAACCGGTGGCCCGGACAGCTTTCGAAAGCCGGATGCAGCAGGCGGCTTATCTGCGGCTGGGCGGCCAGCCAGCGTGCGACCCGCAGACCGGCATCCTGCGCCGCGTTCATGCGCATCTCGAGCGTCCGCAATCCCCGCAGGGACAGGAACACGTCCTGTCCGCCGGCCCGGTCGCCGTAGGCGAGACAGGTTTTGCGCATGTCGTCGAATGTCGTGTCGTTGCAGACGATGAAGCCGATCATCGTATCGGAATGTCCGCCGATATATTTCGAGCCCGAGTGGACGACGACATCGACTCCGAGTGTCAAAGGTTTGCAGAAAACCGGTGTCGCCCATGTTCCGTCGATGATCGAGATCGCGCCCGCGTCCCGCGCCGCGGCGGCGATTGCCGGAATATCGGGCACCTCGAACGTGCCCGATCCGGGAGCCTCGAACATCACCGCGGCGGTGTTGTTTCTCAAATGGTCGCCCGGGCCTGCCATCGGATCGAAATAGGAGATGTCAACGCCGCACCGGGCCAGGACGGTGTCGCAAAAACTCCGGGTCGGCCCGTAGACATTGTCGGCCACGAGAATATGGCTTCCGGCCCGTGCGGCACCCATCAGCGCCATGGTCACGGCGGTCAGTCCCGACGATACGGAAATGCACCCGGCGCCGCATTCGAGTGCGGCCATTGCGCGCTCCAGTTCAAAACTGGCTGTGTTGCCGTATCGCCCGTAGTAATGTGTGCCGTGGGCATAACGGTTTTCCCGGGCGGTGATGAACGCATCCAGCGTATCGAAGAGCATTGTCGAGCCCTGCATGATCGGCAGGTTGACCGGACGGCCGTCGCCCTTCTCGTCTCTTCCAAGATGGACAAGAGCATCGGAGATGGGTGAGTCGGGCATTGGAAAGACCTCGCGAAAGCGTCGAATAAAGGATGACGTCACACCCATATTGTGTCAATATGCAAAAAAGGCGTTATGTATAGTGGAACAACTTGATGGGCGACGCTGAATCTGCCAGCAAGACCGGCCTGGTTGCAAATCACTGGGGTCTTGGCCATGCGGAGATCGTGAATGGACAGATCGAGCGCGTTGCCGGCCATCCCGGCGATCCGCATCCATCGAAGATCAATGACAACATTGCGGGCAGTCTGCGCGGGCGTGCCCGGGTGATGCGGCCTGCCGTCCGCCGGGGCTGGCTCGAACACGGCCCGGGCGCGAGCAGCGGCGAACGCGGCAGCGACAGTTTCGTCGAGATGTCCTGGGCGGATGTGCTGGACCTTCTTGCCGAGGAGTTGAACCGGGTCAGGAAAGATTACGGCAATGACAGCCTCTTTGCCGGATCCTATGGCTGGGGCAGTGCCGGCCGGTTCCACCATCCCCAGAGCCAGTTAAAGCGTTTCCTCAACACGATCGGCGGTTTCGTGCGTTCCGAGGGCAATTACAGCTACAATGCGGCCCTGGTCCTCATGCCTCATATCGTGGGGAATTTTCGCGACCATGTGAAAGAAGCGACACGCTTCAGCAACATTGCCGCCCACGGCGAACTGGTGGTCATGTTCGGAGGGATTGCGTCGCGCAACGGCCAGGTGTCCGATGGCGGCATCGGCCGGCACACACTGCCGGATGCCCTCAAGCGCTGCGCACAACAGGGCGTGCGGTTTATCAATATCAGCCCGCTGCGCCGGGACGCCGCGCCGGATCTTGACGCCGAGTGGCTGGCCATAAAGCCCGGCACCGATGTGGCGTTGATGATGGGCCTTGCACATTGTCTGCTGCGCGACAACCTCCATGATACGGCGTTTCTGGCCAGATACACGACGGGCTTCGAGCGTTTCGCGGCCTATGTGACGGGAGAGGCGGACGGCACGGTAAAGGACGCCCGCTGGGCGGCCGGCATCACAGGCATTCCGGCGGCCCGTATCGAAGCGCTGGCGCGCGAGATGGCTGAACACCGCACCATGATTACCTGCGCCGTCGGTCTGCAACGCGCCGATTTCGGCGAGCAGCCGCTGTGGATGACCGTGACGCTTGCCGCAATGCTCGGGCAGATCGGCCTTCCCGGCGGCGGCTACGTCATCGGCTACGGCGCGAACGGGTTGATCGGTAATGCGAACCGCCCGTTCCGGCCGGGTACGCTGCCCCAGGGCGAGAACCCGGTGAAGACGTTTATTCCCGTTGCGATGATATCCGAAATGCTGCTCAATCCGGGACGCAGCTACGATTACAATGGAACGCGGTCCGTGTTCCCCGATATCAGGATGGTCTGGTGGGCCGGCGGCAACCCGTTTCATCACCATCAGGACCTGAACCGTCTGCGTGCGGCCTTCCGGCGACCCGAGACCATCGTTGTCAATGAATTCAACTGGACGGCGACGGCGCGCCATGCCGACATCGTGCTGCCGGTGGCGATGCCGGAAGAGCGCAGGGATTTCGTCGGCGGACAGCAGGACAACATCCTTGCCCCGTCTCCGGCACTTGCGGCATCGGCCGGCGAGGCGCGCACCGAATATGACATCTATTGCGATCTGTCGCGCCGTCTCGGCGTTGAGGCCGATTTCACCGACGGGCGCAGCGAGGAGGACTGGCTGCGGCATCTGTGGCTGATGACCCGCCAGGCGGCGCATGAGCACGATGTCGACCTGCCGGAATGGGATGCGTTCATGGGCGGTGACATCATCTCCCTGCCGGACCCGGCGCCCGATCAGGTGTTTTTGTCGGAATTTCGCGCCGATCCCGACAAAAATCCCCTGCCGACGCCGAGCGGCCGTATCGAAATCGCGTCGGAGGAAATCACCGGCTTCGGCTATGACGACTGCCCGGGACATGCTGCCTGGATGCCGCCGCGCGGCGTGACGGCGGGAGAGAACGTCAACTTCCCGCTCTCGCTGATCTCCGGTCAGCCGGCCACCCGGCTTCATTCGCAATATGACAATGGCTCCTATAGCATGGCGCATAAAATCCAGGGCCGGGAGCCGGTGCTCATTCACCCGACCGACGCCGCGGCGCGGGCCATTTCGGACGGCGACATTGTCGAGATATTCAACGCGCGCGGCCGCTGTCTGGCCGGTGCGCGGGTTACGGACGATATCGCCAGCGGCACCGTCTTTTTGTGGACGGGTGCGTGGTACGATCCCGACGACCGGCATCCGCAGGCCCGCGACCGCCACGGCAATCCCAACGTGCTGACCCACGACACGCGGACATCGCGCCTGTCCCAGGGGCCGGCCTCGCATTCGGCCTTCGTGGAGATTGTCCGCTTCGCCGGACCGGCTCCCGACATGCGCGCGCATGAGCCGCCGCCGATGGACCGGACACGATGAGTTGTGCGTTTTGCCGCAAGGCTGCATTATCCGCGGACCAAAGACCGGGGGATGAATGACCGTAGAAGAAGAAATCAAGGCGGAAGAAAAACAGCCGCGGGTCGACAGCACGCTTTCAAAGGGGTTGCTGATCCTTGAGACGCTGTCCGCCGCCGCCCGGCCGATGGGCGTTTCGGAACTGTCCCGGGAACTTGGACTGACGAAGTCCAATGTTTTCCGCCTGCTTCAGACCCTGAGCGTCCTCGGCTACGTCAATCCCACCGAGGACAAGCAATATCGCGCGACGCTCAAGACATGGCAGATCGGCCGGTCTGTGGTCGAGAACTTCAATCTGCGGGAGATCGCCGGGCCGGCCATGGCCATGCTGTCCTCGGAGACGGGCGAGACGATCTACCTAGCGGTTCTCGAGGGGTTGAACATCGTTTACATCGACAAGGTGGATTCGCTTCAGCCGATACGCTCGTGGAACCCCGTGGCCGGCATGGCGCCGGCCTATTGCGTCGGCACCGGCAAGGCGATTCTTGCCGCAAACTACGCCCGTCTGCGTGTCCGGCTCGTCGGCAACCTGCAGAAATTTACCGATCAGACGCTGACATCCATGCAGAAACTGGACGAGGAAATGGCAATCACCGCCGGACGAGGCTATGCGATCGATCGCGGCGAGTTCCGCGAGGGTGTCATGAGCTTCGGGTCGGCCATATTCCTGCCGGACGGCGAGGCCGTCGGCGCTCTCGGCATCTCGGTCCCGACGGTCAATCTCAAGCCGGGGGACGAGGAGCGCATTTGCGGGCTCGTCAAATCGGCCGCCGAGGACGTGACCGCCCGCCTGGCTTTTATTTAGGTTTGCTCTCGTCCTTCTTGGGCTCCGGAAACTCGACAGGTCCGCCCTGCTTCTCCCAGGTTGAAAAACCCTCGCGCAGATGCGCGGCCTCGAAGCCCATATCCTGCAGGGTCGCGACCGAAAGGGCGGAGCGCCAGCCGCTGGCGCAATGGAAGACAAATTTCTTGTCCTCGCCGAATATCTCCTTGAAATAGGGGCTTTCCGGATCGACCCAGAATTCCAGCATGCCGCGCGGGCAGTGAAAGCTGCCGGGAATATAGCCCGAACGCTGGCGCTCGCGGATATCGCGCAGATCGACAATGACGACATCGGGGTCATCGACCATGGCGATGGCGTCCGCGGTCTCGACTTCCTCGATGCGCGCGCGCGCCTCTTCGACCATCTTCGCGACCGAGGTTTTAAGCTTTGACATATCTGCCCCATTGTTCTGATATATGAAACATACTTATTATATATTGACACACGATACGTTCTGCATCAAGCTTTGCGCGAGGGGTCGCGACGCCATTCTAACGCACCCTCGCGTTGTGGAGGAAACCGTGTCCGAGGCTGTGGCCATCTCCCTTTGGGATAAATCTACCGCTGAAAGCGAATATGACAGCAGGATGAAAGGCGACTGCGACTGCGATCTTGCGATCGTGGGTGGCGGCTTTACCGGCCTGTCGACGGCGCTGCACGGCGCGCAAAAGGGACTGGACTGCCACGTGCTCGAAGCGCGGCAGATAGGCTATGGCGGATCGGGCAGAAATGTCGGGCTGGTGAATGCCGGTCTCTGGCTGCCGCCGCAGGATGTTCATGCCCGGCTTGGAAAGGCGAAGGGCGCTTCGCTGGTCGAACAGCTGGGCGATATGCCCGAATATGTGTTCTCGCTGATCGAGAAGCACCAGATCCGCTGCGAGCCGCAGAGGAACGGAACCATACATGCGGCCCATTCGCCCGCCGGTTTTGCCGATCTTAGGCGCAGGTCCGAAGAATGGCAGCGCCTCGGAGCACCCGTCGACCTGCTGTCGAAGGAGGAGGCGTCGAAGCTGATCGGAACGCAACAATTCCACGGAGGACTGCTCGACCGCAGGGCCGGGACCATCAACCCGATGGGCTATGCGCGCGGGCTGGCCCGCGCCGCGGTCGGCGCCGGAGCAAAAATCTCGACCGGCGTGACCGTGCGGAAACTGCGCCGGGACGGGGATGTCTGGAAGGTCGAGACGGACAACGGCACCGTGACCGCCAAACATGTGGTGATCGGAACCAATGCCTATTCCGACGATCTGTGGCCGGGACTGAAACAGACCTTCACGATGATCCATTATTTCCAGGTGGCGACTGCTCCGCTGGGTGCGGATGCCGACTACATCCTGCCGGGCAGGCAGGGATTGTGGGACACCGGAAAGATCATGTTCTCGCTGCGCCGCGACAATTTCAACCGGCTGATCATCGGTTCCATGGGTTCGGTTATCGGTGGCCGGTCAGGGCTTTCGCAACGCTGGGCGGAGCGCATGGTCCGCCGCCTGTTTCCGCAGCTTGGCACGGTGACGATGGAAGAGTCCTGGCACGGCAAGATCGCCATGACACCGGACCATCTGTTCCGTATCCACCGGTTGGCGGACGGGCTCTATTCGCCCATCGGATATAACGGCCGCGGCATCACGACCGGAACGATGTTCGGCCGCGCCCTGGCGGAGCTTCTGACCGGCGCGGACGAGCATACGCTTCCCGTTCCGGTGACCGATCCGAAACCGGTGGCCGCCCGGGGGTTGAAGGCCCGCTTCTACGAAACCGTTTTTACGGCAAACCAGTTTTTCAAGAGCATCTGAATCCTCATGGCCGAGAACTCCATCCGCGTGGGCGTCGATATTGGCGGCACATTTACCGATGTGGCCCTGAGACACCCGGACGGACTGTCGACCTGCAAGGTCCTGACCAATTACAGCCAGCCGGAACAGGCGATCGTGGACGGCATCGCGAAGGCGGCCGGGGAGGCAGGCATCGCCCTGTCGTCAATTGTTCAGGTCATCCACGGCACGACACTGGTCACCAATGCCCTGATCGAACGGCGCGGCGCAAGGCTGGCCTTCATCACCACCGAGGGTTTTCGCGACGTGATCGAGATGCGCTCGGAAAACCGCTTCGAACAATACGACCTCAATCTGGAATTGCCCAAGCCGCTGGTCCCGCGCGCCGACCGTTTTACGGTCAATGAGCGCGTGGGGCCGGGGGGCGAGGTGCTGCTGGCGTTGGATGGCGAAGAGGTCGACCGGCTGGCGCGGAAGATTGTCGATGACGGTTATGAGGCGGTCGCCATCGGCTTCATGCACGCCTATGCCAATGACACCCATGAGCGCAGGATGGAAGAGGCGCTGCGCCGGCTCGCACCGGATTTGAAGATTTCGGTTTCCTCCGCCGTATCGCCGCAGATGCGGGAACTTCCGCGCTTCAATACGGTCATCGCAAACGCCTATGTGCAGCCCCAGGTCGCCGATTATCTCGGCCGGCTGGTGACGCGGCTGCGGGAGGCGGACATTGCCGCTCCGGTGTTCATGCTGCATTCGGGCGGCGGCCTCATATCGGTCGAGACGGCTGCGGATCAGCCGGTGCGGCTGCTGGAATCCGGACCGGCCGGCGGCGCCATCTTTGCCGCCGACTTTGCCCGGTCTCACGGCCTCGACAAGGTGCTCTCCTTCGACATGGGCGGAACGACCGCAAAAATCTGCCTCATCGAGGACGGCGAGCCGAAGACCGCCAGCACGTTCGAGGTCGCGCGGACCTACCGCTTCAAGAAGGGTTCGGGGATGACCGTTTCGACGCCGGTGGTGGAAATGGTCGAAATCGGCGCCGGCGGCGGCTCCATCGCGTCGGTCGACACGATGGGGCGTCTTCAGGTCGGGCCGCGCTCGGCCGCCTCCGAGCCCGGACCCGCGTGCTATCAGCGCGGCGGCGAGGAGCCGACCGTCACCGACGCCAATCTGGTGCTCGGCCGGCTGGATCCCGACAATTTCGCCGGCGGTGCCATTCCGCTCTCCCTGTCAAGGTCCGAGGACGCGATCACCGACCGGATCGGCAATCGAACGGGTCTTGCCGTTGCCGAGGTCGCGTTTGGCGTGACGGAGATGGTCGACGAGAACATGGCCAATGCGGCGCGGGTGCATACGGTCGAAAACGGCCGCGATATCGAGCACTTCACGATGATCGCCTTTGGCGGCGGCGCGCCTTTGCATGCCTGCCGGCTGTGCGAGAAACTCGGGATCGCCGCGCTTATCATTCCACCGGGCGCCGGTGTCGGCTCGGCCATCGGGTTTTTGAAGGCACCGTTCAGCTATGAGGCGACGAGGGGGTTTTTCCAGCGGCTCGCCGATTTCGACGCGCCGGCCGTCAACCGGATGCTGGAAGAGCTTGAGACCGAGGCGATGAGCTTCGTCCGTCAGGGCACTCCCGACGCGCCCACCTCAGCGCGGCTTACCGCGTTCATGCGCTATAGCGGGCAGGGCTGGGAAATACCCGTGCCGCTGCCGCACCGGCCCTTTTCGCAATCGGACCGGGAGCGGATTGAGACCGCGTTCGAGGAGGCGTACCGGACATTGTTCGGCCGGATCATCGACGGCCTTGCCGTCGAGATCACCAACTGGTCGCTGACGGTCGGCACCGTGCTTCCTGCCACCGCAGAGGTGGCGCGGCAGGAATGCGGGGAAACGGTGTCTTCGCCGGCAACGCGCAGCTTCTTCGATGCCGCGCTGCGCGAAACGGTGGACGCCAGGGAGGTCGAGCGCCTGTCGATGCGGCCCGGCCTGTCGGTCGACGGTCCCGCGGTGATCGTCGAAAACGAGACCTCGACCATCGTGACGTCCGCTTACCGCGCCATCGGACAGGCGGACGGCAGCCTGCTTCTGCTGCGAAAGGGAGGATGACCATGTCGTCCGGATCGATCGATCATCAGATCATGTGGAACCGGCTGATTGCGGTGGTGGAAGAGCAGGCGACGACGCTTATCCGCACCGCCTTCTCCACATCGGTGCGCGAGGCGGGGGACCTTTCCGCGGGCCTCTTCGACCGCGCCGACCGGATGATGGCGCAGGCGGTGACGGGCACGCCCGGTCATGTCAACGCAATGGCTGAAAGCGTCACGCATTTTGCCCGCGAAATAGGCGCGCAGAATATCTTCGAAGGCGACGTCTTCATCACCAACGACCCGTGGCTCGGCACCGGGCACCTGCACGACATAACCGTCGTCTCTCCCATTTTCCGCAAGGGCGTGCATATCGGCTTCTTCGCCTGCACCGCACATGTCGTCGATATCGGCGGACGCGGGTTCGGACCCGACGGCAACGAGGTCTATGAGGAGGGGCTGCTGCTGCCGATCATGAAGTTTGCCGAGCGGGGCAATGTCTCGCAGGATCTGCTGCGGATCGTGCGGGCGAATGTCCGCGAGCCGGATCAGGTCGTCGGCGACATGTACTCCCTTGCGGCCTGCAACGAGGCCGGTGAACGCCGCCTGCAGTCGATGATGGACGAGTTCGGCATCGACAATCTCGACGGTCTTTCCGATTTTATCATCGATACCAGCCGCAAGGCCACGCGGGAGGCGATTTCGAAAGTGCCGTCCGGCGTCTATGACAACGACATGCGCGTTGACGGTTATGACGAGCCGGTGACGATGGTCGTCGCGCTGACCGTCGACGGCGACCGGCTGTCGGCGGATTTCGCCGGCACATCAGGCATGAGCCGTTTCGGCGTCAACGTGCCGGAGGTCTATACGAGAGCCTATGCCTGCTACGGGCTCAAATGCGCCATCGCCCCGGAGATCCCGAACAATACCGGCTCGCTCGAACCCTTCGAGATCAGCGCGCCGGAAGGCTGTATTCTGGCGGCCCGGCGCCCGGCGCCTGTTTCGGTGCGGCACGTGCTTGGTCATCTCGTTCCCGACGTGGTGCTCGGCGCGCTGCACAAGGCGATGCCCGGTCTGGTGCCGGCGGAGGGGGCGAGCGCCTTGTGGAATATCCAGATATCGGCCCGGCCGAGCGATCCGGGAAGCGGTCTGCCCAATCGCGAGGTGCTGATGTTCAATTCCGGCGGAACCGGAGCGCGGCCGGCCGCAGACGGTCTTTC
>NZ_CFHWAF010000082.1:0-20623 GCF_984452065.1 Hoeflea sp.
CGTCCACTGGACGATTGCGCGAGACGGGCTCACCGTTGCGCCGCTTGCCCGATGCTCTGCATCGCGCTGCGCGACGCGCCTTGCCGAGTGAACCGATTTTCCGCCATCAAATGCTTCAATCCAATCACAACTCGCTCTAATAGCGACGGTGCCCTCACCCCTGCGGCGTGGTGAAACGCCGCCCTTCCCTGCGCTCCACGCCGAGACGGTGCTCGCGCACGATGATGTAGAGGCCGGCGGCAACCACGATGGCCGTTCCCGTAATCATCGACCATTGCGGCACATCGCCGAACAGCAGATAGCCGATGGCCATCGCGAAGACGATCGACGTGTACTCGAACGGTGCGATGGTCGACACCTCGGCATAACGATAACTGTGCGTCAGAAAGATCTGCCCGAGACCGCCCAGAATGCCCGCCATGATCAGGAGAGCCAGCGCGCCGGCATCGAGCGGCACCCAGCCGAAGGGAAGCGAAAGCAGCGACAGCGCCGTTGCCGACAGGGAAAAATAGAGCACGATCGTGGGGGTGCGCTCCGTCTCGACCAGGCGGCGCACCAGGATCATGACAAAGGCGACAAGAAAGGCGGAGACCAGGACGGCCACCACGCCCCGGGTCTGCCCGTTCTGCCAGAAGGATCCGTCAAAAATCGTCAGGAGCGGCCACGATATGACCATGACCCCGACGAGGCCGACCCCGACGGCCGACCAGCGATAGACCCGTATCGTCTCGCCCAGCACCAGTGACGCAAGAACCACCATCAGAAGCGGCCTGGCATATCCGAGAGCGATCGCATCCGGCAGCGGCAATTGCGTCAGCCCGTAAAAGCCGCAGCCCATCGCCATGACGCCGACCATTCCCCGCCAGATGTGGCGAAACGGGTATTTGGTGGCAAAGGCGGTGGACAATTGTCGCCGCGCGGCGAGATAGATGAAGACCGGGATCATCGCCATTGCGGAGCGGAAAAAGACGAGCTGTCCCGGCGGCACCCCGTCGCCGGCCGCCTTTATGCACGTCGCCATGGCCACGAAGAAGACGACGGATGCCAGTTTCAGACCAATGCCCGTCATTTGATTGGCCTGAACACCCTGCCCTGCCGCCTCACTCATTGCGGACCTTCGCAGCGGGCCTTGCGCCCGGTGTCGCAACAGGCCGCGGACATTTGAACATGATCACGCGTTCGCCGCCTGCTGAATGGCCTGCCATATCCTTTGCGGTGTCGTCGGCATTTCGATGTGGCGGATGCCATAGGCCCGGTCAAGCGCATCGATAACGGCGTTGAGCACGGCCGGACAGGCTCCGATGGTTCCCGCTTCGCCGGCCCCCTTGATGCCCATCGCGTTCGTTGTCGACGGGACGTTGTGCATGGTGAAATCGAACGAGGGCAAGTCATCCGCCCGCGGCATTGTATAGTCCATCAGGCTGGCGGTCAGAAGCTGACCGTCGTCGCCATAGACCACGCCCTCAAGCAGGCACTGGCCGATGCCCTGAACAGCGCCGCCATGCACCTGCCCCATCAAAAGGGTCGGGTTTACCACCACTCCGAAATCGTCGACGATCGTATAGGCAACAATCTCGGATTTTCCGGTTTCCGGGTCGATTTCGATCTCGCAGATATGCGTGCCGTTGGGGTAAGTCGCCTCGTCCTGGCGGATATCCGCGACGGCCTTGAGCTGATCCGGGCCTTGCGCCGCGGCCGCGATCTGCTCATAGGTGATCGACTGGTCCGTCCCGACCACCTTCGCTTCGCCCGCAACCAGTTCGATGTCCTCCGCCGAGGCCTCCAGCCGGTCCGACGCAATCTGCCGCATCTGCCGGGCGAGCATCTCGCCGGCACGGTCCACGGAAACGCCGCCGAGCGGCACGGACCGGGAACCGCCGGTGCCGCCGCCCTTGTCGAGATCGTCGGTGTCGCCCTGCTTGACGATGATCTTGTCGAAATCGATGCCAATTCGGTCGGCAATAAACTGGCTGTAGGCCGTCGCATGCCCCTGCCCGTTCGTTTGCGTGCCGATATGCAGCGTCAGCGTTCCGTCGGCGTTGAGTTCCAGATGCGCCGGTTCGGAGCCCGCGAATGCGCAGGCCTCGACATAGACGGCCGTGCCAAACCCGCGGATTTTACCGTTCTGGCGCGCCCTTGCCGCCCTTGCCTCGAACCCGGACACATCGGCGCGCTCAAGCGCCTGATCCATATGGGCCTGAAACTCGCCGACGTCGTAATTGCGGCCCGATGCCGTGACATAGGGGAATTGTTCCGGACGGATGAAATTGCGGCGGCGAAGCTCCGCGACATCGATGCCGGTCTGCCGCGCGCATGCGTCGACGAGACGTTCGATCAAAAGGGCGGCTTCGGGACGCCCCGCGCCCCGGTATGCATCGACAGGCGTCGTGTTGGTATAGACACCTTCGATGCGCACATGGTGCAGTTGGATGTCGTAAACGCCGGTCGCCATCATGGCGCCAAACTGCGGCACCATCGGGCCGAAGCCGTTCAGATAAGCGCCCATATTGGCCTTGACGTCGATGCGCAGTGCGTTGAAGCGGCCATCCTCGCCGACGGCCAGTTGGGCTCTTACAAGGTTGTCCCTGCCATGTGCATCGGCGACAAAATGTTCTGACCGGTCCGAATTCCACTTGACCGGGCGACCGAGGCGGCGCGCTGCTTCCATCGTCAACGGGTATTCCCGGTAATTGTGAATACGGGTTCCGAACCCGCCGCCGACATCGCCCGAAATCACGCGGATTTTTTCCGTCTCCATGGAAAAGACATGGTTGGCGAGCGTATTGCGGATATGGTGGACGCCCTGTGAGCCGACCGTCAGTGTGAAGCTTTCTTTCTGCGGATCCCATTCGGCCAGCGCCGCTCTGGGTTCCATGTAATTCGATACGAGACGGTTGTTCGTATAGTCGATTTCAATGATATGGGCGGCATCCTGAAAGGCTCTTTCGGTTTCAGCCTCATCGCCCTGTTCGAACCTGTAGACACGGTTGGAGCCGAGCTCCGGCCAAAGAAGCGGGGCGTCGTGCGAAAGCGCGGCATCCATACCGGTCACCACCTCGACATCCTCCCAATCGATGTCGATCAGCTCGGCGGCATCCTGAGCCTGCCTCAGGGAATCGGCAACCACAAATGCTATGGCGTCGCCGACATAACGCACGCGCTCCTCGCACAGGATTGGCGTTTCGCGCAGTTCGTGCTTGGCGCCGCCGGGTTGCTTGACCTGGGCATGGCAGTGAATATCTCCGAGTTCAGCCACGTCGGCTGCCGTCATGACGAGATGGACGCCGTCACCGGACAAGGCATCGTCCACCGAGTTGATTGTGAAATCGGCGGCCGCATGGGGGGACCGTACTACGTAGCCGTAGAGCTGGTTCGGGCGGTTGAAGTCGTCTGTATATCTGCCCCGGCCACGGACCAGCGCGTCATCTTCTTTTCGCAGCGCTGAGGCTCCAACGCCGAACTTCGGTGTCACGATATTCATCTGAAAACCTGCGATCAGGAAATATGGGACGGAACAGATGCCCCGCTTTTCATGATTATAGAGCGACGTCGGAACCTTGTCACGCCGACGGAAAGACGAACCGCGACCGATAGTAATTGACGCAACGGCCAAAGCGGGACTATGGCATGGCCGGCGGCACCAGAACCAAACGGGCGAAAGCATGAATACGGAAACCGCGCAGGACGTGCGCCTCGAAGATTACAGGCCGACCGATTTTGAAATCGAAACGGTTGATCTTACCTTCCGGCTCGACCCGGCGAGCACCCGCGTCACCAGCCGCATTTCACTTCGCCGCCGCGACGGGACGCAGAGCGATGCGCCGCTGGTTCTCGATGGCGATGAGTTGACTTTGGTCGAACTCAAGATCGATGGCATCGCGGCGGAAACGGAACGCTTCACCGCCACGCCATCGAGCCTTGAAATCCGCGACCTGCCCGAGACCGAATTTTTCACGCTGGAAATCGTCACGGAAATCGCACCGGCGGGAAACACCAAACTCATGGGTCTCTACCGCTCAAACGGTGTTTACTGCACACAGTGCGAGGCCGAGGGATTTCGCAGAATCACCTATTTCCTCGATCGCCCGGATGTGCTCGCCGTCTACACGACGCGCATCGAGGCGCCGGAGAAAGAGGCACCGCTGCTGTTGTCAAACGGCAATCCCGGCGAGACCGGCACGCTCGATGACGGTTGGCGTTTTGCCGTCTGGCACGATCCGCATCCGAAGCCGAGTTACCTCTTTGCCCTGGTCGCCGGCGACCTTGCCGTCGTCAGGGACCGGTTCGTCACCCGGTCGGGAAAGCCGGTCGTGCTGGAGATCTATGTCGAGCACGGCAAGCAGATACGCGCCAATTACGCCATGGACGCGCTCAAGCGCTCGATGAAATGGGACGAGGACCGTTTCGGGCGGGAATACGACCTCAGCGTCTTCATGATTGTCGCCGTGTCGGATTTCAATATGGGGGCCATGGAGAACAAGGGCCTCAATATCTTCAACGACAAATATGTGCTGGCCGATCCCGATACGGCAACCGATACCGACTACGCCAATATCGAAGCGATCATCGCACATGAGTATTTTCACAACTGGACCGGCAACCGCATCACCTGCCGCGACTGGTTCCAGCTGTGCCTGAAGGAAGGACTGACGGTCTACCGGGATCACGAGTTCTCGGCCGATATGCGCTCGCGCCCGCTCAAGCGCATCGCCGAGGTGCGGCTCCTCAAGGCGCACCAGTTTCCGGAGGACAGCGGCCCCCTCGCCCATCCCGTGCGCCCCGAACGCTACAGCGAGATCAACAATTTCTATACGGCCACCGTTTACGAAAAGGGCTCGGAGGTCGTGCGCATGCTGGCGACCATTCTTGGCCCGCAGGAGTTCAAGAGCGGGCTCGATCTTTACTTTTCGCGCCATGACGGCGATGCCGCGACGATCGAGGATTTTCTCAAATGTTTTGAGGATTCCAGCAGGGTCAGGCTGAGACAGTTCGCCCTGTGGTACCATCAGGCCGGCACGCCGGTTCTGACGATCAGTGCGCGGTATGACGGCAGGGCAAGGAAGCTGCTGCTGGACATCGAACAATCGGTGCCGGCAACACCCGGCGAAACCAAAAAGAAGCCGATGCACATTCCGCTCCGCTTTGGCCTCATCGATGCGGACGGCGGCGAGATCGACGCGACGGACATCTGCGGCGTCGATGTGGCAGGCGACGTCATGCATGTGAAGAAACGCGCCCACAAAATCATCATCAGCAAAGTCATGAAACGGCCGGTCATCTCGCTGAACCGCAGCTTTTCGGCGCCGATCAATATCAGTTTCGAGCAGAGCTCGGACGACCTCTTCCATCTCGCGCGCTTCGAGACGGATGCGTATTCACGCTGGCAGGCGCTCAACGAACTGGCCATACGCGAGCTCATTGCCGCCACCGGCGCGGTGCGTGACGGCACCGACATCGCCACCGGCGAAGCGCTCGTTTCCGGCGTCATCGCCAGCCTGGACGATGAGGCGCTGGAGCCGGCCATGCGCGCCCAGGCCGCCTTGCTTCCCGGCGAGGCCGATATTGCCCGGGAGATGGGCAACAACATCGACCCGGATGCCATTTTTGAGGCCCGCAACGCGGTTCTGGACATCGTTGCCGCAACGGGACTGGAAACCCTGGACAAGGTGGTGGAGCGCCACACGCCCAGCGGCCGCTACAGCCCCGACGCACAAAGCGCGGGAAAACGGGCACTCTATCTTGCCGGTCTCGACCATCTGACCCGCGTCAGCATTCCGGCCGACGCGCTGCTGCCGATCTTCCGCTCCGCCGACAACATGACCATCATGCACGGCGTGCTCGCCATCCTCGCCCATCGCGTCCCCGAAACAGCGGCCGCCGAGACCGCGCTGGCCGAGTTCGAACTGCGCTTCCGGGAAAACCCGCTGGTTATCGACAAATGGCTGCAGATCCAGGCGACAATCCCGGGGCACAATACGCTTGCCCGCGTCAAGCAACTGATGGGCAGCAATCACTTCTCCATGGAGAATCCCAACAGGGTGCGCGCCCTGATCGGCAGTTTCAGCGCGGGAAATCCGACAGGCTTCAATCGGGCCGACGGCGCGGCCTATGCGTTCCTGGCCGGGCTGATCATCGAACTGGATTCACGAAACCCGCAGGTCGCCGCGCGTATTCTGACATCCATGCACTCCTGGAAATCACTTGAACCGGTGCGCCGGGAGAAGGCGCGCACGGCGCTTGTCGCAATCTCGGAACAGCCCTCTTTGTCTCCCGATGTGCGCGACATAACGGACAGAACGCTCGGTCAGTAGCCGTCCGCCCCGGGCCGATTTGCCCGGCCGCGGGCCGGATCGCAGACGAATGCCGCCGCCTGACTTTGCGGAAAAACTGAATTCTGCAGCAATTTTAATAGGTTGAAAAAGAATTAACAACAGGGCTGGACAAGGCGAATCACCTTTGATTCATTAGGGCAGGTTCGGACATGCGGCTGCCGAATCACTTTTGAGTACGCAGGTGGGACACATGGCAGAAGCGCGGCGAGCGGGCGCTACTGATGGGGAGAGTCTATCCGGAGTGCGGGACGGCCAGGCATTGCGGTCCGACCTTGCCGGTCATGCGAAGATTTTCGCCGAACCCGCCTATAGCCGTCTGGCCAAGGCCGAGCCTTTCCTCAAGCGGTCGATCCCGATCCTGATCGTCGCTTTTCTCATCGTGATCGCCGCGGCGCGCATGATCGATCTTCTCCAGGAGCGCAGCCGCCTGGAAGAAAGCGCCCGGCAGGCGACCGCGCTCACGGGTCTTGCGGCAACGGCGGTACTGTCGGCGGACCGGTCGGCCCTGGCATCGCAGCATCGCTGGAATGTCGAGCTGCGCATGGGCAACGCCCTGCCCGCGACGCTGATCACGCATGGCCGGTTTGTTCTGGTGTCAAACATCGATGGCCGCGTTTTTGCCACGACCTCCTACGGCAACAGCTTCGTCGGCCGCAGCCTCGACCAGATCGTTCCGGCCTCCTCTCCGCTGCGCCTGTTCGGGGCGCGCGCAGGCGTTCATCAGATCGAATACAAGCGGCAAAGCTATTACGCCGCGCAATCGGTTCTTCCGACCGGCGGCAGTGTCACCGTTCTGACACCGGTCGCGCGGGTCATCGGCCCCTGGAAACAGGAAGTCTCGATGAACGTGACCCTGTTTGCCGCAACCTCCAGCATTCTGCTGATCATTCTCTACGCCTATTTCACGCAGGCCTCGCGGGCCCGCAATGCCGACGAAATCTACCTTGAAGCCCATCATCGCGTCGACACCGCGCTTTCGCGCGGACGCTGCGGGCTCTGGGACTGGGACCTGGATCGCGACAGGCTCTACTGGTCGCGCTCGATGTATGAGATCCTCGGGCTGCAACCGCGTGACTGCGTGCTTTCGCATGCCGACGTCGCCAAGCTCATCCATCCCGATGACCGCAGCCTTGTGGACACCGCCCGCTCCACGTCCGGCGGCAGCGCCGAGCAGCTGGATCACACATTCCGCATGCGCCATGCCGATGGCCATTACGTGGTGATGCGCGCCAGGGTGCAGATCACCGGCGGCGCCCAGGCCCCCCTGCATCTGATCGGCATCGCCATGGATGTGAGCGAGCAGCAGCGGCTCGCCCAGCGCTCCGTGGAGGCCGATCAGCGCCTGTTCGAGGCTGTCGAGAGCACATCCGAGGCCTTCGTCCTGTGGGACCGGGACGGACGCCTGGTCATGTGCAACTCGAAATTCCAGCATATTTACGGCCTGCCCGACGAAGCCGTCCTGCCGGGCGCGGACAAGCAAAGCGTGATCGCGGCGGCGGACCGGCCGGTGGTCAAAAGGACGATTGCCGCCTCGGACGGCTCCTCGCACGCCAGGAGCATGGAGGTTCAACTCGCCGACGGCCGGTGGCTGCAGATCAACGAAAGGGCGACGCGCGACGGCGGTTCCGTATCGGTCGGCACCGACATCACGCAGATCAAGCGGCATCAGGACAGGCTGCACGAATCGGAAAAGCGGCTGATGGCGAGCATCGGCGACCTTTCGGCCTCTCAGGGCAGGCTCGAGGAAAAAGCCGTCGAGCTCAGCGATCTCAACGCCAAATATCTTGCCGAGAAGGATCGGGCGGAGGCGGCGAACAAGGCCAAGTCCGAATTCCTCGCGAACATGTCGCACGAGCTGCGCACGCCGCTGAACGCCATCATCGGATTTTCGGAGATCCTGCAGAGCGGCATGTTCGGGCCGCTCGGGTCGGAAAAATATGCCGAATATGCCGATGACATCAACAACAGCGGCAAGCATCTGCTTGGCCTGATCAACGATATTCTCGACATGTCGAAGATCGAGGCAGGCAGGCTGCACCTGGCGTGCGAACGGGTCGATATCGCGCCGCTCATCGAGGAGACGCTGAGGCTCGTCGCCGTTCAGGCCGGCGCCAAGTCCATCACGCTGGAATCGAAGATATCGGCCGGCCTGACGCTCCATGCCGATCGAAGGGCAATCAAGCAGGTCCTCCTGAACCTGCTTTCAAACGCCACCAAATTCACCGAGGACGGCGGACAGATCCTTGTGCGGGCACGGAAATATTCCGATGCGGTGACCCTGACCATTGAAGACACGGGCATCGGCATTCCCAGAAAATACATGAAGCGGATCGGGCAGCCCTTCGAGCAGGTGCAGAACCAGTTTTCCAAAAGCTGCGGCGGATCGGGCCTTGGCCTCGCGATTTCCAGGGCCCTCATCGCCCTTCACGGCGGCGCCATGAAAATCCGCTCGACGCCCGATGTCGGCACGATCGTATCGCTGCGGCTGCCGCTGAACCCCCAGAAGACATTCGACTGAGCAGCGGGTGTCAGAGCAACTGACGCTCGTGCACGGTTCGCGTGAATATGGCGCGCACCTGTGCCGAGGCCTCGTTCAACTCGGCCTCGAGCGTGCCGATATCCGGGAAATCAACGCCCCTCAGCATGAGTTCGCTGAACGCCTGAGGCGCGCTCTGCGGGTCGAAGGCATCCTCGAGACACAGCCGCACGATCTGCGAGATCTGCGTGTAGAGACCGAGGGCCGCGATCAGCGTCGATGCGGCATCCTCACCGATCATCGACGGTCCCAGCGTTTCGAGCACGGATTTTGTCTGCGTGCCCGGCGCGGTTTCGGGGCGGTTGAGCCGCGATGCATTCAGGCGCAGGAACTGGGCGATGAACTCGATATCGATCAGCCCGCCCGCAATGAGCTTCAGGTCCCAGATATTGGCCGCGGGCTTTTCCTTTTCGATGCGCCGGCGCATTTCCTCGACATCGTCCGCCGTCTTGTCGATGTCGCGTTTTCTGGAAAGCACTTCAGCGAAGACGTCGCCCGCTTCCTCAGCCAGCGTGTCGTCGCCGGCGACGACACGCGCCCGGGTGAGCGCCATGTGCTCCCAGGTCCAGGCCTCTTCCCGCTGATACTTGCGGAACGCCGTGATGCTGGTCGCAACGGGACCCTTGTTGCCTGAAGGCCGCAACCGCAAATCAACCTCGTAAAGGATACCTTCGGATGTCGGCGCCGACAGAGCGGACACGAGCCGCTGCGTGAAACGGGCGTAGTAGCGAACCGGATCGATCGGCTTGGGTCCGTCGGATTCCAGGCAATCGGGATCATGCGCGTAGAGCAGGATCATGTCGACATCGGATTCGGCGGTCATCTCGTGACTGCCGAGCTTGCCGAGACCGACGATGGCTGTCCGGCCGCCGGCAATGCGCCCATGGGCCCGCTCCATCTCCGCCTGAACCGCTTTCAACGCGGCCTGCAGCGACAGATCGGCAATGTGAGAGAAGGCCCGCGCTGCTCTCTGCCCGTCAATGGCACCGGTCAGCAGGCGCACGCCGATCAGGAACTTCTGTTCGGACGCAAAAATCCTGAGCCGGTCCAAAATCTCCTCATAGGCGAAGTTACCGTCGAGGAAGGCCTCGAGCCGTTCGGAAAGCCGCGCGCGCGTCGGCAGTTCCGACAGCAGCGTCGGGTCCAGCATGCCGTCGAAGACGTGCGGTCTGCGGCTGATAATACTGGCCAGTTTCGGTGCCGACCCCATGATGCTGACAAGGAGCGACATGAGGCCGGAATTGTTGCCGAGCAGGGAAAAAAGCTGGATGCCGGCGGGAAGTCCCGACAGGAACGCGTCGAATTTCAGCAGCGTTTCGTCCGCCCTGCCCGTATCGGCGAATATCTGCAGGAGTTGCGGCATCAGTTCCGTCAGCCGCTTGCGCGCCGCCGCCGTCTGGGTCGCGCGGTAGCGGCCATAATGCCAGGTGCGGATGACACGCGACATGTCCGACGGGCGCTTGAAGCCCATTTTGCTCAACGTTTCGATGGTTCCCGGATCGTCATCGTCTCCGGTGAAGACGAGATTTCCATCGCCTGCGGTCAGGCCCTCCTCGTGTTCAAAAAGCCGCGCATAGTGCTTTTCAACCAGCTTCAGGGTCGCGGTCAGGTGGGTGGCAAAAGCCTCGGTCGAAGCAAAACCCGTCAGCCGTGCGATTTCACCTAACTCCTCCTCGTTGTCGGGCAGGACATGGGTCTGTTCATCGCGGCGCATCTGGATGCGATGTTCGACCGCGCGCAGAAACCAGTAGGCGTTGCGAAGCGACCGCTCGGTGTTGACGTTGATCCAGCCTGCCTCGGCCAATGCGGCCAATGTCTTTACGGTCGGTTTGGTGCGAAGCGCGGGCATGCGGCCGCCGGCGATCAGTTGCTGGGTCTGTACGAAAAACTCGATCTCGCGAATGCCGCCACGACCGAGCTTGACATTGTGTCCGTAGACAGAGATTGCGCCAAACCCCTTATGGGCATGGATCTGGCGCTTGATTGAATGGATGTCGGCAATGGCGACGTAGTCGAGATATTTGCGAAAGATAAACGGGGTCAGATCGCGGCAAAACGCGCTGCCGGTCTGAAGGTCCCCGGCGGCGACGTCGGCCTTGATATAGGCGGCGCGCTCCCAGTTCTGGCCCCTGCCCTCATAGTAGTTGAGCGCAGCGTGATAAGGCAGCGCCAGCGGGGTTGACCCCGGATCCGGGCGCAAACGCAGATCGGTGCGGAAGACATAGCCGTCCGCGGTTCGCTCCTGCATGATGTGGATAAGCCGGCGCACCATGCGCGAAAACACATCGGTGGCCTCATCGCGATCTTCGACAATTGCGGCCTGGGGATCGTAAATCACCACGAGGTCGATGTCGGAGGAATAGTTGAGTTCGCTTGAGCCCAGCTTTCCCATGCCGATAACGGCAAGGCCGCTGCCGCGGCTGGGATCGTCCCTGTTCCTGACAACCACCTTTCCCGCATTGTGCGCGGCCAACAGCAGGTGATTGACTGTCGAGGAAACGCAGGCGCGGGCAAAGGCGCTGAGCCATGCGGTAATCGTGCGCGTATCGAGGCTCCTGCCCAGATCGAACAGGGCGAGCGAGAAGGCAAACTGCCGCTTGAGCCGGCGCAGGCTGCGCATCAGACCGGCTTCCGCCTCGTCGTCGCGCCACGTCCCCTTGGCGCGCTCGACCAGTTCATCGAGCAAAGCTTCCGGCTTGGTATCGAAGGTCGGCAGGATACAAACGGGATGCGTGAGCGCGATTTCGCGCAGATAGGGCGACAGGCCCATGGCGGTCAGCAAAAGCGTGCGCTGCGATGAATCGGCTTGGAGAAAAGCAACCAGATCAGCCTGACCGGCCGCGGCGCCTTGCAGATCGTTCAGGTTCTCATGCCACGAATCCGGTGAAACAGGCCTGACCGGCAATACACCATCGCCATCCGTACCCGCATCCGCCGGCCGCGCATTGCTCACATTCTAACTCCGCATGTCAAATACCATTCTGGCGCGGAGTCCACATTGCTCATTCTCACCGCAATTGACAAGCTCAAGGCGGCCGCCATGCAGGTCCATTATGGCGTCAACCAGGCTCAGACCAAGCCCGGTTCCGGGGATCGAGCGGCTCTCGTCGAGACGCACGAAGCGCTTGACGACATTGGCCCGCATGGCCTCGGGAATTCCCGGTCCATTGTCGGAGGCGGACAAGACAACACCCTTGCCGTTGCCCTCAAGGCGCACCTCGATGCGCGGCGCGCCTTCACCGTCCGCCGAATATTTGATGGCATTGTCGATCAGGTTGGTCAGCGCCTGCCCGATCAGTTCACGGTTGCCGGTGACCTTCACTCCCTCGTCGATCCGGGTTGACAGATCGACGCCCGCCTCCTCGGCCAAAGGCTCGTAGAGCTCCGCGACATCATGGGCAATCTGGGTCAGATCCACCTCACGCATTTCAGCCACGGTCGCGCCCGCCTCCACCCGCGAAATCATCAGCAGGGCGTTGAAGGTACGGATCAGCTGGTCCGATTCCTCGATCATCTCCTGCATGGCTTCGCGATAGGCGTCCGTGTCCCTCTGCCCGGCCAAGGCCGCCTCGGCGCGGTTGCGCAGGCGCGTCAGCGGCGTCTTGAGGTCGTGGGCTATGTTGTCGGAAACCTGACGCAGGCCCTCGTTCAGCTTTTCGATCCGGCCAAGCATCGCGTTCAGCGCTTCAGAGAGCCGGTCGAACTCATCCCTGCTGCCGCTCACCGGAAGCCGCTGGCTGAGATCGCCGGCCATGATCTTGCGGCTGGCCTGCGATACCCGGTCGATCCTTTGAAGAGCGCCGCGGCCGATAACGAACCAGATAATCAGCGCGCCGATCACCATGATACCGAGCGCCATGGCCAGAGAGCGCCGAACCATGGTGCGAAAACGCGTCGGCTCGCCGAGGTCGCGCCCGACCAGAACCCGCATCCCGTTTGGCAGGAAGATCACCTGGGCGAGCGCCGCGTGACCGGGCGTTCCTTCCGGCTGGTAAAACCGGCGATAGGTAAAGGAGCTTTCCGTCCAGCCTTCCACGTCGAGCACACCCGTCTGCAGGCTTTCGACGTTTCCGGCCAGGATACGGCCATTGGCTGACGCGATGATGTAGAGATTGGCGCCGGGTTCACGCGAGCGGCGGTCCATATGCCCGATCAGCATCGAGACGCCGCCCCGATTGTAGAAATTGCCCAGGACCTTCAACTCGTCCTGAACGACCTGCCGGGTCTGATATGTCAAAAGGCTGGAGGTCAGATCCGTGACATAGAACACCAGCGCCACCGCGCAGATCGAAAACAGTCCGAGATAAAGCGCCGACATGCGGACGGCGGTGGTTCGCAAAAGAGTGCCGAAGCGACTCATTGCCTAACCGTCGGCTTTGAGGATGTAGCCCGCGCCCCTGACCGTGCGCAGCAGGGCCTTGTCGAAACCCTTCTCGATTTTTGACCGCAGGCGCGAGATGTGCACGTCGATCACATTGGTCTGCGGATCGAAATGGTAGTCCCATACATTCTCCAGCAGCATGGTGCGGGTGACCACCTGGCCGGCATGCTTCATGAGATATTCCAGGAGCCGGAATTCACGCGGCTGAAGATTGATCTTCCTGCCCGCCCGGTGGACTTCATGGGCCAGCCTGTCGAGTTCCAGATCGCCGACCTTATAGACCGTGTCGTTGTCGCGCATGCCTTTGCGGCGGCCCAGAACCTCGACGCGCGCCAGCAATTCGGAAAAGGAATAGGGTTTGGGCAGATAATCATCACCGCCGGCGCGCAAACCGGTCACCCGGTCATCGACCTGACCGAGAGCCGAGAGGATCAGAACAGGCGTGTCGATGGATTTCTCACGGAGTTCTTCGATGATGGACAGGCCGTCGCGCTTGGGAAGCATGCGGTCGATGACCATGACATCATATTTGTTCTCGGTCGCCAGATAGAAGCCGAGATCGCCGTCGCTCGCGTGGTCGGTTACGATGCCGGATTCATTGAAAGCCTTGACCAGATAGGCAGCCGCTTCCAGATCATCTTCGATAACCAGAATCTTCATGTCCGGTATTTTAGGCGCATATTCGAATGAAAAACAAACCATAAGATTTCAGCCCGGGCCTGCGCGCCTTTGCGACTTCCCTAGAAGGACGGACAGCGGGTCGATGGGAGACCCGCTGCCCACAGAATCGGGCGGTTGGCCGGGGGCGACATAATGACCGCCCACCCGATCTGTTCAACTCGTCGCAACCGGCAGCGCCACAAAGCGGCTGCTGTCCTCGTTGCTCAACTGGAAGAGAACCGCTTTGCGGCCGGCCTTTGTGGCTTCTTCAACCGCTTCGGACAGTTCATCGGCCGACCTGACGTCCGTGTTGTTCACGGCAACGATCATGTCGCCCTCACGCATGCCGCCCTCAGCGGCTGTGCTGTTTGCTTCAACCTCGGTAATGAGGAGGCCGTGGCCATCGTCCGCCGGCATTACGGTAAGGCCGAATTCCTCCAGATAGTCACCTTTGCCGGTCTTCTGCGGGGCGGCTGCCGACGCTTCCCTGCGCGGTTCGGCCAATGTGCCGATCTCCACCGACACGGTGCGGCTGTCGCCGTCGCGCCAGATGGTGAGCTCGGCATCCTCGCCCGGATCGATGCCTGCAATCTTGCGGGCAAGATCCCGCGGACTTTCTACAAGTTCGCCGTCGACGGCCGTTACCACATCACCGGATTTCACGCCGGCCTCGATGGCCGGGGACTCGTCCTGCGGTTCCGTCACCAGCGCGCCTTTCGCCTCGCTCAAGCCGAGCGATTCGGCGATATCGTCCGTCAGCGGCTGGATCTGCACGCCGAGCCAACCGCGCTCGACGGAACCGTCAGCGATCAGATCCTGCACGACCTCGTCGGCCAGCGATGCGGGAATTGCGAACGCAATGCCGACATTTCCGCCGGACGGCGAGAAAATCGCGGTGTTGACACCAATGACCTCGCCCTCGAGGTTGAAGGTCGGACCACCGGAGTTGCCGCGGTTTACCGCCGCATCGACCTGAATGAAATCGTCATAGGGGCCGGAGCCGATGTCCCGGCCGCGTGCCGATACGATGCCCGCCGTAACCGTGCCGCCAAGTCCGAACGGGTTGCCGACGGCCACGACCCAGTCACCGATGCGGGTCTTGTCGTCCTGGTCGAAAGCGACATAGGTGAACGCGCGATCGGAATCGATGATCTTGAGAACAGCGAGATCCGTGCGCGAATCCTTGCCGACCAGCTCCGCGTCGAGTTCGGTGCCGTCATGCATGATCACTGCGAACTCGCTGCCATTGGCGACAACATGATTGTTGGTAACGAGATAACCGTCTTCGGAGATGAAGAAGCCGGAGCCCTGGGATACGGGACGGACATTCGGACGGCGCTGCTCGGGTTGTGCCCGGTCGTCACGCTGGCCGAAGCGCTCGCCGAAGTTGAACGGGTTGCCCTGGCCCTCGCCGAAATCACGGAAGAAACGGCGCATGGGATGGTCTTCGGGCAGGTCCTCCAGATCCGGCCCGCCGAAGCTGAAGCCGTTGGAGGAGACGGGCTTGATGTCGGAGCGAACGCGCACGGAGACGACGGCGGGGCTGACGGCTTCGACCACATCGGCGAAACCGGGCTCCTGCGGTGCCTGGACCCTTACGGCATCAGCATATGCTGACTGAACGCGAGCCGGAATGCCGCTGGCCATCATCGCCGCGGTCAGGCCCAGAACGGCTGTCGTTGTCAGCAATCCATTGCGGGAGACGCGGAATTTGAACTTTTTCATTGAATGACGTCCTCTGACGGTCTGTTCACTCCCCTCTGGAACGAGAGATAGTGAGAGGCACCTTACGACCGCCTATCCAAAATATGACAAATTTGTAATCTTCGGGATTTTGCACCGCGGATACAGCGTCTCCGGCGGTTTTGAGGCCGCCGGAGCGTCACGATTTTGTGCGGGTCGGGCGCGGCGATTGAGCGCCGGTCAGGCGTTCACCTGATCATTCTCATCGGCGAGGGCGACTTTGGTGGCGATTTTGGCCGATGATTCGAGGGTTTTGTGCACCGGACATTTGTTGGCGATCTCCTCAAGCCTGCCCCGCAATTCGCCGGAAACGACGCCATCTATGCGAATAACCCGCTCGAACCTGTCGATGCGACCGCCGGCCTTCTGTTCGTCCTCGGTACACTCGACGCAATCGGTGGCGTGTATTTTGGCGTGGGAAACGTCAACCGTTATGCGGCCAAGCTCGGCCTTTTTGTGGTTGGCATACATGCGCAGCGTCATCGACGTGCAGGCGCCGAGCGCGGCGGAGAGAAAATCATAGGGCGACGGGCCGGAATCGAGGCCGCCGAAACTGACCGGCTCATCGGCAAACAGGCGATGGCGTCCCGCATGGACCGTGTTTTGAAACCTGCCTTCACCGGTTTCCGATACGCGGACCGCCTCGATATCGGTCTCCCCCTGCGGTGCGTCTTCGTCGAGATATCGCGACGCCCAGGTGGCAATCGTCGCCGCGGCGTATGCCGCGTCCTTGGCCTGGCTGACCAGATGGTCGGCGCCATCGAGCGAGATAAAGCTCTTCGGGTGTTTTGCCGCACCGAAAATGGACGCTGCGTTTTCGATACCGACCGTCTGATCGATCGGAGAATGCAGGACAAGCAGGGGCTTGCGCATGGTTGCGATACGCTCGCTGAGAACACTCTCGCGTACGTCGTCAAGAAACTGCTTCTTTATGGTGAAGGGCCGGCCGGCGAGTTGCACCGTGGCTTCCCCGTGTTCTTCAATTTCCTCGATCTTGGAGCCGAAATTGTGGACGACATGCGCAACATCGGCCGGCGCACCGACCGTCGCGACCGCCTTGACCTCAGGAATATCGCCAGCCACCGCAAGCACCGCCGCGCCGCCGAGCGAATGACCGATCAGGATCGAGGGGGCTTCGTAATTGTCGCGCATATAGTCGACCGCCGACATGAGGTCGGCAACGTTTGAGGAAAAGTTCGTGGAGGCAAATTCGCCTTCGCTGGAGCCGAGGCCGGTGAAATCGAAGCGCAGCACGGCGATGCCTGTCCGCGCCAGTTCGGCGGCGATGCGCTTGGCGGCGAGAATGTCCTTGGTACAGGTGAAGCAGTGGGCAAAGAGCGCATAGGCGCGCACATGTCCTGCCGGAATATCGAGCCTTGCGGCAAGGGTCGCGCCCGAGTGGCCGCCGAATTCTGTCTTGATGGAGGTTGCCGTCATGTCCATGCTCCCTGTTCGTCGGGAGCAAGGCTATCAGGTCTCGCGATCACGCGAACCTAAAACTTTCCTGAGATCGGCCTCTTCATCCTCCGAAAGCAACGTGCCGCCGGCGGTCTTCACGCCGCGCCGCACATTCAGGAACAGATATGCCAGGCCGCCGACCAGGACGGCAAAAGGTGTCGCCCAAAGCAGCGTGGTCTGCACCGACAGGCGCGGTTTGAGCAACACAAACTCGCCGTAACGCGAGACGATATAACCAACGACCTCGTCATCGCTGTCGCCCTCCACCAGCCGCTGCCGCACAAGAACACGCAGGTCCCTGGCAAGTTCCGCATCGGAATCGTCGATCGACTGGTTCTGGCAGACGAGGCAGCGCAGCCCGGCCGAGATGTCACGGGCCCTTTCCTCAAGGGCCGGATCGTCCAGTATCTCATCGGGCGTGACCGCGGCGGCCGGCGTCAGCCAGACAGCCGCGCCGAGCATCACCGCGCCCCATATGGCGATCGCGCGGCTCACGCGCCCTGCTCCGCCGGCTTCTTGCGCGTTTTGCTCGCGACCGGCGCACCGATGCGAAGACGGCGGTCCAGGAGGGAGACGATGCCGCCAACCGACATGAAAATCGTGCCGTACCAGATGAACGTCACCCAGGGTTTCCACCAAACGCGCACGATCGTCGAGCCGTCGGGCGATTCATCGCCCAGCGACACGTAGAGCTGGCTTGGACCGGTGGTCAGTATGCCGGCTTCCGTCGTCGGCATCTGTCTGGCGGTGTAAACCCGTTTCGCCGAGGTCACCTCGCCATATGGTACGCCGTCCCGGGAAACCGCGAAAACACCCTGCAGTTCCGTGTAGTTCGGCCCGGTGTTCGGGCGGAGCCCCAGAAACTCGAGTTCAAACGGCCCGCTTTTGGTGGTGTCACCCTTCTTCATCGAGGTGACGAGTTCGGTCGAGAACGCCGTCACGGCGACAATGCCGATGACGGTGATGCCGAGGCCGAAATGCGCCAGTGCCGTGCCGAACGCCGAGCGGGGCAAACCCTTCAGGCGCTGCCAGAAAACCGGCGCGGTGACACGGCCGATCCCGGCGCGGTAGGCGAGGTCAGTGACGCTTCCGGCGAGTAGCCAGACACCGATGGCGATGCCAAGCGCCGCCAGCACCGGCGCGCCGGTTGAAAAATAGATGACGGCGAGCGCCGTCAGGAGGGCGATCCCGGCGGCCGCATAAAGGCGTTGGGTGACGGCGAGGATATCGCCGCGTTTCCATGCCAGCATCGGTCCGAAGGGCACGGCAAGAAGGAGCGGCACCATCAGCGGCCCGAAGGTCAGGTTGAAGAATGGCGGTCCGACGGAGATTTTCGAACCCGTGATCGATTCAAGCACCAGCGGATAGAGCGTGCCGACGAGGACGGTGGCCGTGGCCGTCGTCAGGAACAGGTTGTTGAGAACCAGCGCGCCCTCGCGCGATATCGGCGCAAACAGCCCGCCCTGCGACAGGGACTGCGCGCGAAGGGCAAAGAGCGCAAAGGCACCGCCGATAAACACCACGAGGATGCCGAGGATGAAGACACCGCGTGTCGGATCGGTCGCAAAGGCGTGCACCGACGTCAGCACGCCGGAGCGGACGAGGAACGTGCCGAGCAGCGACAGCGAGAAGGTCATGATCGCCAGCAGCACGGTCCAGATTTTCAGCGCCTCGCGCTTTTCCATGACCAAGGCGGAATGAAGCATCGCGGTGCCGGCGAGCCAGGGCATGAATGACGCGTTTTCGACCGGGTCCCAGAACCACCAGCCGCCCCAGCCGAGTTCGTAATAGGCCCAATAGGAGCCCATTGAAATGCCGGCCGTCAGGGCCGTCCAGGCGGCCAGGGTCCAGGGGCGGACCCAACGGGCCCAGGCGGCATCGATGCGGCCCTCGATCAGCGCTGCAACGGCGAAGGAGAAGCAGATGGAAAACCCGACATAGCCGAGATAAAGCAGCGGCGGATGGATGGCGAGCCCAACATCCTGCAGGATCGGGTTGAGGTCGCGTCCCTCGATCGGCGCCGGGTTCAGGCGCTGGAACGGATTTGAGGTCAGGAGAACAAAGAGCAGGAACGAGGTTGTGATCCATCCCTGAACAGCCAGCACATTGGCCTTCAGTCTGGCAGGCAGATTGGCCCCGAAATAGGCAACGAGCGCGCTGAAGAAGACGAGGATGAGGATCCACAGCAGCATCGAGCCCTCATGGTTCCCCCAGACGCCGGAGATCTTGTAGATCATCGGCTTCAAGGAATGGGAGTTCTCCCAAACGTTCCGGACCGAAAAGTCCGACTCCACGTAGGATATTGTCAGCGCGACGAATGACAGCGCGACAAGCGCAAACGACGTCACCGCCGCTGGCGGCGCGATGGCCATCAGTGCCGCATCGCCGCGCGTCGAGCCGATGATCGGCAGAACCGATTGCAAAAGCGCAATGGCGAGCGCCATGACAAGTGCGTAGTGGCCAAGTTCGACAATCATGTGCGCTACTCCCCCTCGCCCTTCCAGACGCCCTGCGCCTTGAGGCTGTCGGCAACCTCCTTGGGCATATAGGTCTCGTCGTGCTTGGCGAGCACCGTGTCGGCGACAAAGACCGGATTACCGGACTGGAAAGCCCCTTCGACCACGACGCCCTGCCCTTCACGGAAAAGATCCGGCAGGATACCGTTGAAGGTGATCGGCACCGTGTTTGCCGTGTCGGTGACCGAGAATTCCACCATGGTGCCCTGACCGCGCTGGACCGATTCCTCCGCCACGAGCCCGCCGAGCCTGATGCGCGTTCCCGGCGCAACGGTCTTTTCGGCGATATCTGTGGGCGAATGGAAATAGACAATCTGTTCCCGCAGCGCGAACAGAACCAGAAGGACCGCGGCGGCAATGACGCCCATGCCCCCGGCAATGATGCTCAGTCTCTTTTGTTTGCGTGTCATTGTTTCACCTTCTGCGGCGAAAACCCGAATTGCTCGGCGGCGCGGTTGAGGGCCTGGCGACCGGCGCTTCCGGCCTCGAAATTCTCGATTGCGCGGCTGAAGGCGTCGCTTGCCTGATCGGTCCTTCCAAGAACCATGTAGGAGCGCATCAGCCTCAACCAGCCGTCGAGATCGTCAGGTTCCTGCCGCAGGCGCTCATCGAGCCCGGCAACCATGGTTTCGACCATTTCGCTGCGCTCGTCCTGCGAGAGCTCCATTGCCGCCTCGACGGTTTCCCTATCCGGCTGAGGGGCCTTGCCGGCGGCGATATTCGCCTCGACCCCGGCAAGATGCGCGCGCACCTGCGGCATCCAGGGCGCATCGGGCGGAGAGTTTGCCGCGAGCGTTTCGAAGGCCGCCTTCGCTTCCTCGAACCGGCCTTCCTGAGACAGGCCGAGGGCCAGGAAGAATGATGACAGCGGATTGTTCGGCTGGTGTTGCTCGGCCGCCTGAAACGCCGCCAGGACGTCGGCGGTGACAATCCCGCCGCTTTGGGCAAACAGCGCCTGGCCGAGGCCGAGCTGCCTCTGCCCGCTCGACCCTAAAAG
>NZ_CFHWAF010000083.1:0-20326 GCF_984452065.1 Hoeflea sp.
TCAACGGCTTTGGCGCGATTACGCCCCTTTTTTAGGCATCCGCGCCGGTGCCGCGACAAGACGCAAAGAGCCGGAGCCCCGTCTCCGGTAAATATAATACAACCCCTATAAATAGTTATGGAGAAGACCCTGAAAAATCCGAGTTCTGTTGCTTCCGGAGGCGTCAATGGAGTGCGTTTTGGTCCGCCGGCATCGGGCGTTGCCGCCCGGGATGGACCAAAAGCCGCACCCAATCGCATAACGCGATCGATCGCGCTATTCTTCCCGGCAATGTGAGCGATATGCAATTGGCGGAGTGGGTTTATGCGAGGTCTTGAAGGCAGAAGCGCGATTGTCACCGGCGGCGGAAGCGGCATCGGCGCGGCGATCTGCCAAAGGCTTGGTGAGGAAGGCGCGCACGTTGCCGTTTTGGATGTCGACAAGGCAGGAGCGGAGAACACTGCCGCGGCAATCGCGGAAGACGGCGGCAATGCCAGGGCATTCAAAGTTGACATAACCGACCGGGAGGCGGTCTTCGGCGCTGTCGACACTCTGGCGCAATCCGGTTCGATGGATATCCTCGTCAACAACGCGGGATGGGACCGGCTTGTGCCGTTTGTGGAATCCGACACGGATCTTTGGACCAAGGTCATCGACATCAATCTTTATGGTCCCTTGCATGTCCATCACGCCGTCCTGCCCTTCATGGTCAAGCAAAGGCGGGGCCGCGTGATAAACATCGCGTCGGATGCCGGCCGGGTCGGATCGACCGGCGAAGCCGTTTACTCCGCCTGCAAGGGCGGGATCATCGCCTTCACCAAGACCATGGCGCGAGAGCTTGCCCGCTGCGGCATAAGGCTCAACGCCGTTTGCCCCGGCCCGACCGACACGCCGCTTTTTGCGGAATTTGCCGGCGACGGGCAAGGCGAGCGTATCAAGGCGGCGCTGGAAAAGGCCATTCCGGTGGGAAGGCTGGCACGGACGTCGGATTTTCCAGGCATCGTCTGCTTCCTGGCGAGTGACGACGCGGAATTCATCACCGGGCAGACAATCTCCGTATCAGGCGGTCTGACAATGAGCTGACGGCGGCTTGTAGCAGGCCGCTTCAGGCCGCCAACCCGTTAAATCGGGCAGTCGGGATCAAACTCCGGTTTGCGCTTTTCGCGCAGGGACGCCAGCCCCTCGCGGACATCCGGTCCCATGAAGCCAAGCATTTCGAGCGCCGTCGATGTATCGAAAATCGGACCGGCAGAGCGCAGCCAGTTGTTGAGGGCATATTTGGTCCATCGGATGGCGCTCTGAGAACCGCTGGACAAATCACGTGCGATCGTCAGGGCCGTATCCTGAAGCTCCGCGTCCTCCACGCACAGCGAGACAAGTCCTATGCGCTCGGCTTCTTCTCCCGTTACCGGCTTGCCGGTGAGGAGGTAGTATTTGGCTTTCGCCATGCCGCAAAGCAGCGGCCATATGATCGCCGCGACATCGCCCGCGGCAACGCCGAGACGCGGGTGGCCGTCGACGATGCGCGCGGCCTTGCCGGCAATCGAGATATCCGCCAGAAGGCCGACGACCAGGCCGGCGCCCGCCGCCGGACCGTTGATTGCCGAAACGATGGGCGTATTGCAATTGACGATGTTGTAGACGAGGTCCTTGGCTTCCTTCCATACCCGCATGAGCGTGCCATAGTCATCCGCCATCTCTTCGATCAGTTCGAAATCGCCGCCGGAGGAAAAGGCCTTTCCCTCACCGGTGACGATCACCGCGTTGACCTTCGGGTCGCGATCGATGTCACGCCAGATATCGGTGAGTTGACCGTGGGTCTCGCCATCAACCGAATTGAAGCTCTTCGGATTGCTGAACGTGATTCTGAGAATACGCTCCGCGGGATAATCGAGCTTCAGTTTCGAATAGGCCGCATACCGGTCGGTCATTGAAAATTCCTCCGTTTCAGAAGTCTGCTGGTACGGCCCACGCCGAACCTCAGGCTATTGGCGCCCGCTGAGGCAGTCAAACAACCCGCCAGGCACCGTGAAGCAGCATATCCGGGAAACTGACTAACATTCATTTCCCGGATATGCATTATCTTCGTCGTCGCGCAACGGAAAACGGGCTGGAATACCCATCGGTTACATGCGAAGGCTTTGTGCGGGAATCCGGGAGGAAACATGCCGACAGTCGCGATCAAAAACCAGGAACTGTTTTACATCCGCAATGGCGCGGATGAGCGCGCGGATGGGCTGGCAGTCGTTCTGGTTCACGGCGCCGGCGGCAGCACGGACGACTGGCCGGCCGAATGGCTGGAACCGCAGGCATCCGACGGCGGCCGTTTGAAGTCGATTCCCGTGTTCGCTGTCGATTTGCCGGGGCACGGCAAATCCGGCGGCGGCAGCCGGCAATCGGTCGCCGAATATGCGCAGGCAATTGCCGAATTCCTTGATGTGCTGAACTTGCCAAACGTCCTGCTGGCGGGGCACTCCATGGGCGGCGGCATCGCGCTGACGCTCGCTGTGGCGAACAATCCGCGCCTTGCCGGGATCGGTGTTTTGGCCAGTGCCGCGAAGTTGAATGTCAGCCCGGCTATTCTGGACGGGCTACAAAATCAGTTTGAAGCAACCATCGGCAATATCGTCAGATATTCCTGGCATCGCGATACTGACATCGCGCTCAAGGACGCGGCCCGCGATCGTCTTCTCAATTGCCCGCAAAATGTCGTGTATGACGATTTCCTTGCCTGCAGCCGTTACGATCTGACCGACCGGCTGGGCGACATCGCTATCCCTGTTCTGCTGATCGCCGCAGCGGATGATCGAATGGTGCCTGCCGAAACCGTGGTCTCCCTGGCCGGAAAACTGAAACACTCAAGGCAGATTGTCCTTGAAAACTGCGGCCACTATCTGCAGATCGAAAAGACGGACCTGACCGCCAGGGCCCTGGCGGACTTCCTGGAAAACGATCTCTCGGCCCCGCGCTGACAACGGCAATAAAATCCACCCGGAAAATGAAGGCCACCGGCGCCGGTTTCTAACGAACCGTGCTGCCAGTGGCCTTGCCTCCGGGACACCCGTCGGTGTCCTGTGACGGTCCCCTCTGGACCCGCTCTTAACGAAGCAAGCCATGTGCCAAACAGCATGCGCGCAATTTTCATAATATCTTTCAATATATTATAGAACAGGCTTCAAGTCTCGTAATCCGACCCATTATGCGCTGTCGGCGAAATAACGGGCGGCAGGCTCATTTTTTGTGCAGCGCAGCGCACCATAGGCGCGCTAGCCATTCAACTTGGAAAGGGCGCGCGTAACCTTGTTGATGAAGCGCTGTCTCGCCTGCTCGCTTGCGTGGTCCATGTCGTAGAGCTGCAACCATTTCATGCGGCAACGCGGATGGAACATGATGCGCATGCCGCGCATCAGGAAGTTGCGGCCCGGATTGCGAATCGCCTGCAGCCACCAGCGCGGCGAGCCCGACGTGGTGATGGCGAAGAAACGCCGGATGTTATGAAGCTTGCCGGTGATGCGGG
The DNA here is from genome assembly GCF_984452065.1 of Hoeflea sp. NCBI lineage: Bacteria > Pseudomonadati > Pseudomonadota > Alphaproteobacteria > Hyphomicrobiales > Rhizobiaceae > Hoeflea > Hoeflea sp. The sequence goes on from NZ_CFHWAF010000083.1 coordinate 3,497, forward strand.
TATCCTTTCCGGCCGGCACATCAAAGGCAACGCCCGGCAGGCAGACCCGCTCCAGCCAACCCTTCAGCATCGCCGGCGGGCCGTACATCCAGGTCGGAAAAATCAGAATGAGTGCATCGGCCCACTGCAGCGCGTCGGTATGGTCTTTGAGCGCGGCTATGTTGTTCTCAGGAGCGTGGAAATAGGAATACCACTCATCACGCCTGAGGACCGGATCGAAATTCTCTCGATGCAGGTCGATCACCCGCAACTCGTGACCGCGCTCGACAAGCGTCGACTGTACGCTTTGGAAAACCGATGCCGTATAGCTTTCTTCATGGGGATGACAGAAGACGATCAGTATTCGCACGGCACCTCCGGACACTCGGCGGACCGAAACTGGTCCGCAGATGACCTTACATCAATCCCCGCCGGTGCGGAAAATCAGGCGGCACTGTCTTGAGCCGGTGTAACACCGGTCGCAATCCGGCTCCACTGGACGGCTGCATCCTTATGGGGTTGCAGAATATCCGCCATGCCGCCCGCAAAAGCCTCGAAATCGGCCGCGTAAGTATCGCGTACGGCTGTCAAAACGGGAACATTTCTGTCAAGCGCCCTTTCGATTACGGCACGAAAGCCGTGACCGTCCGCTTCTCCCTTCCCGAACCGGTTGAGCACCAGAAGATCGACACCGCCCTCAAGCGCCGCGATCAAATCGCCGCACACGCCTGCCAGGGCCTGGGGATCGAGACGGCACCCCCTCGAGCCCGATCCGAGGGCCTGCGAAATACGCAACCGCCGGCCCGTCGCGACATCCTCAAGAAAGGTGACCGGACAGCAGCCGTCGCTCTCAGCCTTTTCACGCTGCACGACGCCAGCGATGCGAAGACCGTCGCCACGCAAAGCCTGAACGGTTTCGTCAAGCACCACATCAATATGAAATTCCGGCGCAAATCGTATCGCGGCAAGCCTGCGGAAAGGTATCGCGCTCATCCAGAAACTCCTTGGCATTACAGTCTTTTATACAGTCTTCAGTCCGATTTGTAAGGTCGCGGGTTTGGTGGCGGGACCGCCGGAACCCGCCCTCGCCCGCCACCTCGCCGCCGGCGGGCCGGCTCACAGCAGCATGGCGGCACCGGTTTTACCGGGGTATTCCATACCCCGCCGCACCGCCATGCGCCGCCCGAGACCGCGCAGATCCAGAGCGGTGAGCCGCGCCCGTGCAAGAGGCATCACAATGGCGTTCTCGACAATCAGATGCCGCCTTTCGTTCTTCGCAAAGCGATCCAGCAGCCCGGCGTTTTCCGGGCCGGGGAATCCCCTGCCACCGATTTTCAGGGCGTCGCGCAGCATGCCGGCGATACGGTCGGCATCAGCCCTGTCAACCGCATGTTCCGAGCTGAGATCGTCAAGCACCTTGCCGATGTCATCTTCCGGCATGGCACGCCGTCTGAGCAGCGGAAAAAGGTCCTCTTCCTCATCGATCACATGCAGGCTGAAATCCGCCATCATGAAGTGCAGGGCGGCGCTTGCTTTTTCCGCATCGAATTCATGGCCCTGAACAAACTCCTCCAGCACCTGACAGAGCGTGCGCTGGCGAAAATGGTCCGTCAGGATATATTGAAGCGGTGTGAGGAATTGCGCGACCGGCGGCGGCGTTTTCAGCGCTGCGATCGCCGTGGTTCTCGCTTCCTCAAGCCTGCTCATGGCCTTCGATCCTATTGCACCAGTGGCCCGTCGCCCGTCTCCAGGTCAACACCCCGGATATCGGCACGCCCCGCCAGAATGGAAATGTACTGGGATACGGCCCTCGACCACGCCCCTGCCTCGAGCCACACGCCAATACGGTCCCGAACCATGTCATAGGGCAGCCTGCGGCCGGGAACCTTGCGTTCGACCGAAACCACGTGGAAGCCGAAGCGGCTTTCTATCGGACTGGGTGAAATCTCACCCTCGCTCATCCGCGCGACGGCCTGTTCGAATTCGCGAACGGTGCTGCCGCGCGAGAGCTGCCCGAGATTGCCGCCCTGTTTGCCCGAGGGGCAGTCCGAATAGGACCGCGCGAGCGCCGGAAATTCCTCGGCTCGCGCCTTCAGCCGGCCGATCAGTTCCTCCGCGAGGGCCCGCTTTTGCCTCCGGGCGGATATATTGTCCGGCGCGGCCGCCAGCAGGATATGCCGGGCCTCGATCAGCGGTTCGGAGGAAAACCGGTCCGGGTTTTGCTCAAAATATCGCCGGCAGGCATCCTCATCGGCCGAGGGGATATTGACCTGCCGGTCGATCAGGACGCGGATGGCCGCGTCCTTTTCGGCTTCCAGGCGCCCCTGACCGTCTCTTGCCGGTTTGGCGTCGACGCCAAGACGTTTGGCTTCCTGCCAAAGCAATTCGCGAATGACGAGGGCTCTTGCCGCCTCCGCCAGAGCCTTGCCGGGATTTTCCGCCGGATGGTTCTGTGCTTCGGCAAGCAGTTCGGCCTCTTCAATTACGATGCCGTTGACACTGAGCGCGCGCGCAACCGGTTTTGCCCTGGGAGGCACGGATGTATCGGGCTTCTGATAGCCGGAATAGCTTTTCGCCGCCTTGCGGTCGGGGGCAAGCGACGGATTGGTGTAAATCGTCGCCATGATCTACTCCGCCGGTATCCTGTTGGGCGCTTCACGCCGGTTGCGCTCGCGCACGACCTGATAACCCGGCCGCCACAGATAGCGTATCGGCGCGGACAGCATGTGCACCAGCCGCGAGAACGGGAAGATGAGGAAGATCGTCAACCCGAGAAGGATGTGCAGCTGATACGGCCAGGCCTGCGCCGCGACCAGTTCCGCCGTTCCGTCAATGCGCAGCGTCAGAATACGCTGGGCCCATTCCGACAATGCCAGCATGACCGATCCATCCGCGTGTTGCAGTGAATAGGGCACGGTAATGAGACCGAGCACGAGCTGCGCCCAAAGGATGATCAGGATCGCATTGTCGGCAAATGTCGAGGTTGCACGGATTCGCGCATCGAAAAACCGCCGGTGGATCAGCATGGTCAGACCGATAAAGCAGATGATTCCCGCAATCGATCCGGCCACGATCGCCAGCATCTGTTTCGCTTCGGCCGAGATAAACGGCTTGTACATGAAATGCGGTGTCAGAAGGCCGACAAAATGCCCGAAAAACAGGAACAATATGCCGACATGGAACAGCACCGAGCCCCAGACAAGCTGCTTGCGCCGCAAGAGCTGCGAGGAGCCTGATCGCCAGCTATAGGGCTCGCGGTCATAGCGCAGGATACAGCCGATGATCATGATCGCCAGCGCCACATAGGGGTAAACGGTAAAGAGCAGTGTATTGAGATAATTCGACATGAAAGCCTCCGTTCAGGCGTTCGGCGCGGCGGCGCCGCTGTCCGGCTTGCGTTGATGAGCACGCAACTGGCGCTGCAGGCGGTCCGGCCCGCAGGCGTTCTCCCCGGCATTGCCGCCGAAGGTCACAACCTCTTCTTCCCAAATGCGGTCGAGGGCCTCCAGATCATCGGGATCGTCCGGGGGTTCTTGAAGAAGGCCCTCAAGAAGCGCCTCGTCCGGCTTTTCCCGGGCGATGATCTCCAGGGCTGCAAAGGCATTGGCATAGACGGATTTGCGCTTCTTCAGCCGTTCCCGCAAAGCCGCAAGGATATGGGTTGTCTGTCCCAGCACCTCACGTGCTTCCGCTTCGGGCCGGACCGAAAGGAACTCCAGAAACATCGGCAGATGATCGGGAAGCTCCCTCGCATTGATGTCGAATCCGCCCTTCCGGTACATCTCCATCAGATCGACCATCGCACCCCCGCGATCGCGGCTTTCGCCATGCACATGCTCGAACAGATGCAGCGAGAGCGTGCGCGTGCGGTCGAAGAGGTGGACGTAGCGCTCCTGCGCGTCGTAGAGGTCGAGCCCGGCGATATTGTCGGCGAGCCGCGTCAGCAGACGCACCGCGCGTTCGTCAACACCGGTGTCACCGGTCAATACCGCTTTGAGTTCCGGCATCTCGTCCTGCAGCTCCCTGGTGGGATATGTCAGCAGCAGCGAGACAATCTTGAGCGTACGGTTCATCAGACCTGCTCCTTGAAGAGATCGGTTGGCGTCTGAGTGGTGCGGGTCCGCCGCGAACCGAAGAGATCGGTATCCGACGCGCCGCCGGAACAGCCGTTTCCGAAGGAAAAGCCGCAGGAGCCGCGTACATCATAGGCATCCTCGCTGATTTCGCGGTGGGTCGTCGGAATGACGAAACGGTCCTCGTAATTGGCGATGGCCATGACGTGGTACATGTCTTCGACCATCTGGCCGGTCAGACCGGCTTTCTCGGCAATCGCCTCGTCAATGACGCCGTCGACCGTCTTGGCCCGCATATAGGCGCGCATCGCCAGCATCCGTTCGAGTGCCGATACGATCGGCGCTTCCTTGCCCGCCGTCAGAAGGTTCGCCAGGTAACGGACCGGAATGCGCAGGGATTTCACATCCGGCATCTCGCCTTCCACGCCGATCTTGCCGGCTTCGGCCGCGGACTGCACCGGCGACAATGGCGGGATGTACCAGACCATCGGAAGTGTCCGGTATTCCGGATGCAGCGGAAACGCGACCTTCCAGTCGATGGCCATCTTGTAGACCGGTGAATGTTTGGCGGCTTCGAGCCAGGCGTCCGGAACGCCGTCCTTTCCCGCCTGCTCGATGACCTTCGGATCGTTCGGGTCGAGGAACACCTTCAGCTGTTCCTCATAAAGGTCCTTCTGATCCGCCGTCGAGGCAGCCTCGGAAATCGCGTCGGCGTCATAGAGGATGACGCCCAGATAGCGGATGCGCCCGACACAGGTCTCGGAGCAGACGGTCGGATGACCGGCTTCGATGCGCGGATAGCAGAAGACGCATTTCTCCGATTTGCCGGAAGACCAGTTGTAGTAGATCTTCTTGTAGGGGCAGCCCGACACGCACATGCGCCAGCCGCGGCATTTCTCCTGGTCGATAAGGACGATACCGTCATCTTCACGTTTGTAGATCGCGCCGGACGGGCAGGCCGCGACACAGGTCGGGTTGAGGCAGTGCTCGCACAGCCGCGGCAGGTACATCATGAAGGTGTTTTCGAACTCGCCGTAGATCTCCTTCTCGACGCCGTCGAAATTGTAGTCCTGTGACCGCTTGGAAAACTCCCCACCGAGAATTTCCTCCCAGTTGGGACCCCATTCGATCTTTTCCATGCGCTCGCCGCTGACGAGCGAACGCGGGCGCGCCGTCGGCATCGTCTGGCTTTCGCCGGCCGTCTGCAGATGACCGTAGTCGAAGTCGAACGGCTCGTAATAGTCGTCGATTTCGGGCAGATCCGGATTGGCGAAGATCTTCGACAGGATGCGCCATTTGGCGCCCATCCTGGGTTCGATCTTGCCGTTGCCGTTGCGGACCCAGCCGCCGTTCCATTTCTTCTGGTTTTCCCACTGCTTGGGATAGCCGACGCCCGGTTTCGTCTCGACATTGTTGAACCAGGCGTATTCGACGCCCTCACGATTGGTCCAGACGTTCTTGCAGGTCACCGAGCAGGTGTGGCACCCGATGCATTTATCGAGGTTCAGCACCATTCCGATTTGCGCGCGGATTTTCATTCTGCCGCCTCCGTATTCTTGGACACCTGCCCGTTGTACGGACCCTCCATCCAGTCGACATTCTCAAGCTTGTGAACGACCACGAACTCGTCACGGTTCGCGCCGACGGTTCCGTAGTAGTTGAAGCCGTAGGATTGTTGCGCGTAACCGCCGATCATGTGGGTCGGCTTGGTGATGGCCCGCGTGACGGAGTTGTGAATGCCGCCGCGCTGGCCGGTTACCTGCGAACCCGGCGTGTTCACGATCTTTTCCTGTGCGTGGTACATGAAGATCGTTCCGTCCTTCATGCGTTGCGACACCACCGCGCGGGCAACGATCGCGCCGTTGACGTTGAAGACCTCGACCCAGTCATTGTCGACAAGGCCGGCCTTCTTCGCATCCGCCTCGGATATCCAGACCACCGGACCGCCCCTGTTGAGCGTGAGCATCATCAGGTTGTCCGAATAGGTCGAGTGAATGCCCCATTTCTGGTGCGGTGTGATGAAGTTCAGCACCACCTGCGGCCGGCCGTTCGATTTGCTCTCGATCACCGGATTGATCGTCTTGGTGTCGATCGGCGGCCGGTAGACGCAGAACGCCTCGCCGAATGCGCGCATCCACAAATGATCCTGATAGAGCTGCTGACGTCCGCTGATCGTGCGCCAGGGGATCAGCTCATGCACATTCGTGTAGCCGGCATTGTAGCAGACCTTCTCCGATTCCAGCCCCGACCAGGTCGGCGAAGAAATGATCTTGCGCGGCTGGGCGACGACGTCGCGGAAGCGGATTTTCTCATCCTCCTTGGGCACGGCAAGATGGGTGTGGTCCCTGCCGGTATTCTTCGACAGGGCTTCCCAGGCCTTGACCGCCACCTCGCCATTGGTTTCGGGAGCGAGCGAAAGGATGACCTCGCTGGCATCGATATCGGTCTCGATCCTCGGGCGTCCCTGGGTAGCGCCCTCTTCGGTCACCACGCCGTTCAGGCGGCCGAGCTGTTCGACCTCATGCTCGGTGTTCCAGGAAATGCCCTTGCCGCCATTGCCGAGTTTGTCCATCAGCGGACCAAGAGCGGTAAAGCGCTTGTAGAGGTTCGGATAGTCGCGCTCGACCACCGCCACGGCCGGCATGGTCTTGCCGGGCACCGGATCGGTCTCGCCCTTTTTCCAGTCCCTGACGCCCATCGGCTGCGCCAGCTCGCCCGGCGTGTCGTGCAGGATCGGAACGAGCACGACATCCTTTTCGACACCGAGGATTTCCGGGGCGACCTCGGAGAACTTCTTGGCAATGCCCTTGAAGATGTCCCAGTCGCTGCGTGCATCCCAGGCCGGGTCGGCCGCGCTTGTCAGCGGGTGAATGAAGGGATGCATATCCGACGTATTGAGATCGTTCTTCTCGTACCAGGTCGCCGTCGGAAGCACGATGTCGGAATAGACGCAGGTCGTCGACATACGGAAATCCAGGGTGACCAGAAGATCCAGCTTGCCCTCCGGCGCTTCGTCGTGCCAGACGGCCTCCATGGCTCTCTGGCGACCCTCATCGCCGAGATCCTTGCCGAGGACGCCGTGACTTGTGCCCAGAAGATGCTTCAGGAAGTATTCGTGTCCCTTGCCCGATGAACCCAGAAGGTTCGAGCGCCAGACAAACAGGTTGCGCGGCCAGTTGGCCTCGTGGTCGGGGTCCTCGCAGGACATCTGCAGTTCGCCCGATTTCAGCTGTTCGGCGACCAGATCCTTGGCGTCCTTGCCGGTTTCCTCAGCAGCCTTGGCGACATCCAGCGGATTTGTCTTGAGCTGCGGTGCGGATGGAAGCCAGCCCATGCGCTCGGCGCGGATGTTGTAGTCGATCAGCGTTCCGTCCCAGGGGCCGTCAGGCGCGGTTGGCGACAGGATCTCATCGACCTTGAGCGACTCGTAGCGCCACTGATCCGTATGGGCGTAGTAGAATGACGTGGAGTTCATCTGCCGCGGCGGGCGACCCCAGTCGAGCCCGAACGCCAGCGGCAGCCAGCCGGTCTGCGGCCGCAGCTTTTCCTGGCCCACATAGTGGCTCCAGCCACCGCCGGACTGGCCGACACAACCGCACATCACCAGAAGATTGATGATGCCGCGATAGTTCATATCCATGTGGTACCAGTGGTTCAGCCCGGCACCCAGGATGACCATTGAGCGGCCGTTGGTCTTTTCCGCATTGGTGGCGAATTCCCTGGCGACGGTGATGATCTGCTCGCGCGGCACGCCGGTGACCTTCTCGGCCCATGCCGGCGTATAGGGCAGGTCATCGTCGTAGGATGTCGCCGAATTGCTGTCTTCCAGCCCGCGGTCGAGGCCGTAATTGGCGACAAACAGATCGAACACAGTGGCAACCATCGCCTCACCCTCGGCAAGGTCCAGCCGCTTCGCCGGGACCGAACGGACCAGCACGCTGTCATGGTCCGTACCTTCGAAATGATCGTGTTCGCGATTGCCGAAATAGGGAAAGGCGACATTGGCGATTTCGTCGTGGTCGCTGTCGAGGATCAGGCTCATCCCGAGATCGATGTCGCGACCCTTGCCGTCCTTCGATTCAAGGTTCCATTTGCCCTGCTCGCCCCAGCGGAAACCGATCGACCCTTGCGGCGCGACCGGTTCGCCGGTCTTTTCGTCGATCGCCACGGTCTTCCAGTCCGGATTGTTCTCCTCGCCGAGGCCGCCCTTGAAATCGGACGCCCGCAGCAACCGGTCCGGCACATGGTTGCCGTTCTTCCTGACCAGACGCACCAGCATCGGCATGTCGGTGTAGCGGCGGCAATAATCCTCGAAATACTCCGCCTGGCGGTCGAGATGATATTCCCGCAGGATCACATGCCCCATCGCCATGGCAAGCGCCGCATCGGTGCCCTGCTTGGGGTGCAGCCACATATCGGAGAATTTGGACGCTTCCGAATAGTCGGGCGAAACGACGACGGATTTGGTCCCCTTGTAGCGGACCTCGGTGTAGAAATGCGCATCGGGCGTGCGCGTCTGCGGCACGTTGGAGCCCCACAGCATCAGGAAGCCGGCATTGTACCAGTCCGCGGATTCGGGCACATCCGTCTGCTCGCCCCAGGTCATCGGCGAGGACGGCGGCAGATCGCAATACCAGTCGTAGAACGACATGCACACGCCGCCCATCAGCGACAGATAGCGCGATCCGGCGGCATAGGAGACCATCGACATGGCCGGGATCGGTGAAAAGCCGATCACGCGGTCCGGACCCCAGCGCCGTGCCGTATAGGCGTTCGCGGCCGCGATGATTTCATTGACCTCGTCCCAGGTGGCCCGCACGAAACCGCCAAGCCCGCGCACCTTGATATATTCGGCCCGCTTTGCCGGATCCTCCTGAATCGCAGTCCAGGCGCCGACCGGCGTTTTAACAGCCCGCTCCTTGCGCCAGAGCCTCAAGAGCCGCGAGCGGATCAGCGGGTGTTTGACCCTGTTGGCCGAATACATGTACCAGCTGTAGCTCGCGCCGCGTGAGCAGCCGCGAGGCTCATGGTTCGGCAGGTCCGGCCGCGTGCGGGGATAATCGGTCTGCTGCGTTTCCCAGGTCACGATCCCGCCCTTGACGTAAATCTTCCAGGAACAGGACCCCGTGCAGTTCACGCCATGCGTCGAGCGCACGATCTTGTCGTGCTGCCAGCGTTTGCGATAGCTGTCTTCCCAGTCGCGGGACTCGTTTGTGGTAATTCCGTGCCCTTGCGAGAAGGTTCCCGTATTGCTCGGAGCCAGGAAGTTCAGGCGGCTGAGGAGTTGACTCATCGGTATCCTCCGGTTGCGGTGGCGGCGAACCCGTCTGAACTTTTGTATGAGCCGTTCAGGGCGCTCGTCGTTGATTTACAACGAACAATCCGCCCTGTACCGCTGTCTGGAATTGATCTAAGTCAACCACCGGCCCCGCCGATGAAGAAACAAGACCGTCGGCGGCAAGCCGCAAGAAAGGGCGGTCCCGACGTCAACGAACCAGATTGCAGTTCCACACACAGCCTGCTAACTACATCAATTGAACTCTTGATATTTTTAAAGGATTGATCGGTGCGCCCGTCCGACCTGCCACAGGTAAGATCGCTGGAACTCTTCGAGAGCATGAGCGATTCGAACTTCGAGAAGCTGATGCAGGCCGCCTATCTGCAGACCTTTCCCGCACAGCTCGAGTTGATAACCGAGGGCGATCCCGCCGATTTCCTCTACATTGTCATTGAAGGCTGCGTTGAACTTTTCGCGCGCACCAACGGACGTGAATCGACGATGGGAATGGTGCGTCCGGTCGGCACGTTCATCCTCGCGGCGGTCCTGAAGGACGCCGTCTATCTGATGTCGGCCAGGACCTGCCAGCGCTGCAAGCTGCTCATGGTTCCCTCGGAAAACATCCGCGACGCGTTCGAGAATGATGAGGAATTCGCACGCTCGATCGTGATTGAACTGGCGAGCTGCTATCGCACCGTCGTGAAGGAGCACAAGGACTTGAAACTCCGCACGGCGGTCGAGCGGCTGGCAAACCGCCTGCTGCGCTACAACGGCGATCAGGGCGACAGCGGCACCCTGGAACTTCCCCATGACAAGCGCACGCTCGCGTCGCTGCTCGGCATGACGCCGGAGAATCTCTCGCGCGCGTTCAACACGCTCAAGCCCTACGGCGTCATTGTCCAGGGAAACAGGATCAGCCTCGAAGACATCGCCTCGCTGAAGACGCTGGCAAAACCGAACCCGCTCATCGACGACCGCGCGACCTGAACAAGCGCCAAACACGTAACCACGGGCCTGACCCACACCCTGCCGCTGGACGCCAATGTGCAGTTCATGACGGTCATGGCGACGACGATGCCCTATATCGGACGCGGCTGAACCGAACGTCTGCGCTGCGACGGAGAACGGCCGAACCTGCGCCGGTAGCTGTCCGAAAAATGGGCCGATGTGGCAAACCCAGCCGCCAGCGCCACCTCGGTGATGCTCAGCGGCGATTGCATCAGCAGCGCATCGGCCTTGTCGAGACGCAGATCACGATAAAACCCCATCGTGGTTCGCCCGAGCTTGTCGTGAAACAGCCGGTTGAGCTGGCGCGCGCCAAGCCCGGACAGTCTTGCCAGCTGATCCAGCGCCAGGGGGTCGGCGATATGGTCCTCCATAAGCTCGATGGCCTGGAGAACCGGCCGGTTGGACGTCCCGTACCGTTCAATGGCGCCCGCCCGCTGCGGTCCGCCGGCCGGGCGTATCTCCGTATGCACGAACCAGTCGCTCACGCGCCGCGCGAAGGCCGGGCCGCGATGCGCCGTGATCAGCGCATGCATCATATCCAGTGCCGCCATGCCTCCGGCGCAGGTCAGCCTGTCGCGATCGATGACGTAGATGCTGCGCTCAAGCAGAAGCGACGGGGAAAGCTCGCCGAGCGCCTCCGCATGCTCCCAGTGAACCGTCATGCGCCGCCCGCCCATGATCCCTGATCTGGCCAGGATGACCGGCCCTCCGGAGACGCCGCCCATAATGACACCGCGGCGCGCCAGGTGCCGCAGCCAGTGGAACACCCGCTCGTCCGAGAACCGTTCGGCATCGCCGCCCGCGACAACGATGATCAGGTCGAAATCGACACGCTCGCCCAGATGCGTGGTGGCTTTGACGACGGCGCCGCTCGAGCTGACCGACTGTGCGCCGACGACCGGCAACTGGGAAATCTCATAGACGTCGCGGCCGGCCAGCGCATTGGCCGCCCGCAGCGGCTCGACGGCGGCCGAATAAGACATCAGCGCAAAACCGTCGACAAGCAGGAAGCCGATCCTGAGCGGTGTTTTCGTGGCGGTGAGAATGTCCATTTTTCGAAAGAACACGACGTAATCAGGAAAGTCAATCGAGGCGAATGACTTCAATGATGCGTTCCGAAACCGGAGGACGCCGACCATCGACTGCGATGGTCGGCCAATCCGGAGAACAGAACGCAGCACCGATCGCACCATCAGGACCGGAGACGCCAATGGCCCACAAATCCGACATCGAAATCGCTCGCGCCGCAAACAAGCTTCCGATCCAGGAGATCGGCGCCAAGCTCGACATACCCTCAGACAGTCTTCTGCCCTACGGCCATGACAAGGCGAAGGTCTCGGCCGAGTTCATCGCAGGCGTCTCCGGCCGCTCCGACGGCAAGCTGGTCCTCGTGACCGCGATCAATCCGACGCCGGCCGGCGAAGGCAAGACGACAACGACCGTCGGCCTCGGCGACGGCCTCAATCGCATCGGCAAAAAGACGGCGATCTGCATCCGCGAAGCCTCGCTTGGCCCCTGTTTCGGCATGAAGGGCGGCGCGGCCGGCGGCGGATATGCACAGGTCGTTCCGATGGAGGATATGAACCTTCACTTCACCGGCGATTTCCATGCGATCACCTCGGCGCACAATCTGCTGTCGGCGATGATCGATAACCACATCTATTGGGGCAATGCGCTCGATATCGACATTCGCCGCGTCAGCTGGCGGCGGGTGATGGATATGAACGACCGGGCCCTGCGCGAAATCCTCTGTTCGCTCGGCGGTGTCGCAAACGGCTTTCCGCGCGAGGGCGGCTTCGACATCACCGTGGCGTCCGAGGTGATGGCGATCCTGTGCCTGTCGAACGATCTGGAAGACCTTGAAAAGCGCCTCGGCGACATCATCATCGGCTACCGCCGCGACCGCTCACCGGTCTATTGCCGCGACATCAAGGCGGACGGCGCGATGGCGGTGCTCCTGAAGGACGCCATGCAGCCGAACCTCGTTCAGACACTGGAAAACAATCCGGCCTTCGTCCATGGCGGCCCGTTCGCCAACATCGCCCATGGCTGCAACTCGGTGGTGGCCACCAAGACGGCCCTGAAGGTCGCTGACTACGTGGTCACCGAAGCCGGCTTCGGCGCCGATCTCGGCGCGGAAAAATTCATGAACATCAAATGCCGCAAGGCGGGGATCGCTCCGGATGCGGTCGTGATCGTCGCAACGGTCAGGGCCATGAAGATGAACGGCGGTATCGGGAAAGAGGACCTCGGCGCCGAGGATGTGGAGGCCGTTCAGCGCGGATGCGCGAACCTCGGACGCCATATCGAGAACGTCAAATCCTTCGGCGTGCCGGCGGTCGTTGCCATCAACCACTTCGTCACCGATACGGATGCCGAGGTCGAAGCCGTCAAGGAATATGTCGCCAGCCTCGGTTCGGAAGCGATCCTGTGCAAGCACTGGGCGGAAGGCTCCGCCGGCATCACGGACCTTGCCACCCGCATTGCCGAGATCGCCGACAGCGGCATGGCCCAGTTTTCAACGCTCTATCCCGACGACATGGGCTTGTTCGAAAAAATCGAAACCATCGCCAAACGCATCTACCGGGCCGACGAGGTGCTGGCCGACAAGAAAATCCGCGACCAGCTTCGCCAGTGGGAAGACGCCGGTTTCGGCGATCTGCCGGTCTGTATGGCCAAGACGCAATACTCCTTCTCGACCGACCCCAACCTTCGCGGCGCGCCCACCGGCCACAGCGTGCCCGTCCGCGAGGTGCGCCTGTCCGCCGGCGCCGGCTTCATCGTGGTGATCTGCGGCCAGATCATGACCATGCCCGGCCTGCCCCGCACGCCGTCGGCCGAAGCGATCAGGCTCAACGACGCCGGTCATATCGAGGGTCTGTTCTAGGATCTTCAAGCAAGGCGACCGGCAGTTCCGTCCGATACGCCACAAGAAAAACGCGCCGCGTGGAGGCAAAATCCGCGCGGCGCCTTTTTTGTCGGCATGCCCGTCACATCATGGGCCGAACAGCGAACCGCCCGCACGGTTGAATTCGAGCGCATCATCTTGCCGTTTCAAATAACCGGAATTTGAAATAAAGTCCCGCGAGACTCGAATGCAAAGCCGCGCTCCGGATGAACACAATCCCCCTCAAACATGGTTCCATGACAGAAAATCCGCCGGATTCCGAAACCGAGATCATTTGCTCCATCAAGAATGTTTCGAAGATCTATGATGGCGGCTTCAAGGCGCTTGAAACGGTGTCGCTCGACATCCGGCAGGGCGAAATCCTGGCGCTTCTCGGCCCAAACGGAGCAGGCAAGACAACGCTGATTTCGATCATCTGCGGCATCGTGAAATCGAGCGATGGCTCGGTGCATGTCGGCGGCTACGATGTGGTGGAGAATTACCGCCAGAGCCGGAGCCTGATCGGTCTTGTGCCGCAGGAGGTCAATCTCGAGCCCTTTGAGACCGTCAACAACACGGTGACGTTCTCGCGCGGGCTGTTCGGCAAACCGGGAGACCCGGACCACCTTGAAAGCGTACTGCGGCGGCTGTCCCTGTGGGACAAGCGCAAGGATCAGATCGTCACGCTTTCCGGCGGCATGAAGCGGCGGGTGCTGATCGCCAAGGCCCTGTCGCACGAACCGCGCGTGCTTTTCCTCGACGAACCGACCGCCGGCGTGGATGTCGAACTGCGCAAGGACATGTGGGACATCGTCCGTGCCCTTCAGGCGGACGGCGTCACCATCATCCTGACGACCCATTATATCGAGGAAGCCGAGGCCATTGCCGACCGCGTCGGCATTATCGACAAGGGCAAGCTGCTGCTGGTGGAGGAAAAATCCGAACTGATGCAGCGGCTCGGGACAAAACAGATCCGGATTGAACTGGACGACGACGTCGGCACGATCCCCGACAGCCTGTCCTCCTACGGCCTGGAGATCGACGGCAGCGGCAATGCGCTGATCTACACCTACGACCCCACCGGGGGGCGCACCGGCATCACCTCGCTGTTCAGCGATCTGAAGGCGGCCGGCCTCGTCCTGCGCGACGTCCGGACCCATCAGAGCTCGCTGGAAGAAATCTTCGTTGATCTGATCAAGGGCCGGTCATGAACCTCCACGCAATCAAGGCGATATATGTTTTCGAGATGTCGCGGACATTTCGGACCCTGCTTCAAAGCGTTGTCTCGCCGGTTCTTTCGACGTCGCTCTATTTTGTCGTGTTCGGCGCCGCGATCGGCTCGCGGTTCGCCGAGATCGAGGGGATCAGCTACGGCACCTTTATCGTACCCGGGCTGATCATGCTGACGGTCCTGACCCAAAGCGTGTCCAATGCCTCCTTCGGCATCTATTTTCCGCGTTTCATCGGCACCATTCAGGAAATCCTGTCCGCGCCGATCTCAAGCCTCGAGATCGTCACCGGCTATGTCGGCGCCGCGGCGACCAAATCCTTTATCATCGGCATCGTTATCCTGCTCACCGCCAATCTGTTCGTGCCGCTGAGGATCGACCACCCCGTCTGGATGCTCGGTATCCTGCTCATGACATGCATATCCTTCAGCCTGTTCGGGTTCATCATCGGCATCCGGGCAAAGAATTTCGAGCAGCTTCAACTGATCCCGCTTCTGGTGATCACGCCGCTGGTGTTTCTCGGCGGCAGTTTTTACTCGATCGCAATGCTGCCCCCGCTCTGGCAAAAGATCACGCTGTTCAACCCGGTGGTCTATCTGATTTCCGGATTCCGCTGGAGCTTCTTCGGCGCGGGCGATGTCGGCGTGGGCCTGAGCCTTGCCATGGTCGCACTGTTCTTCACCGCCTGTCTGGCAACCATCATGTGGATCTTCAAGACCGGCTACCGCATCCGGGACTAGGAAAATCCCGCTCTTCCACAGGCGTCACAGGCAGCCGGCATTAAATTGAAAGAAAACTATCACAGAACTGAGACCCTACGGTCACGGCAGCACTCGAACCTGACATCCTCACACGTTAGGAAGGAGTGGCATGATGCATTCCAGGAAGTTATTGACGACCTTGGCTGTCCTGCTCGCCGGTACGGCGGCGGCCATCGCCAAGGATGCAAGCTATATCGGATCCGTCGAGACGATCGACGGAGATGCGGGCGACAAGGCGCGCGGCACGGTCTTTCTCGACACAAACCGGAATTCAAAGCGGGACGACGGCGAGGCGGGCGTTCAGGGGGTCATGGTCTCCAATGGTCGCGAGGTCGTCTTGACCGGGGCGGACGGCAGCTACGAACTGCCCGCCTATGACGACATGAACCTTTTCGTCACCAAGCCGGCCGGTCATGCGACACCGGTCGACAAGGACATGATCCCGCAATTCAACTATATCCACAAGGTCGCCGGCTCCCCCGATTTGCGCTATGGCGGCATCGCACCGACCGGTCCCCTGCCCGCCCAGATCAATTTCCCGCTGATCGAAGACGGCTCCGGCAGCACTTTCGATTGCCTGATCTTCGGCGACGTCCAGGCCTACACCAACCGCGAAATCGGCTATGTGCGCGAGACCCTCGGCAAAATGCTGGCGAACCGGGATAACGGCAGCACCGAATGCCTGATCTATACCGGCGACGTGGCCGGCGACGACCTGTCGCTCTATCCCCGCATCAAGGCCATCGGCGCCGTCGGCGGCGTTCCGCAATACTGGGTCGGCGGCAATCACGACCTCGACTTCGATGCCGAGGACGATGCCCATTCCTTCGACACATTCCGTGCCGAATGGGGGCCGGAATACTATTCCTTCGACGTCGGCAACGTGCACTTCGTCACGCTCGACAATGTGCGCTATCCCTGTAACGGCGTCGATCCGCATCCGTTCTGCTCACCCGACAAGAAATCCACCTATAACGGCGTCATTTCGGACCGGCAGCTTGCCTGGCTTGCCAACGATCTCGCCAACGTGCCGCGGGACAAGCTGATCGTCATCAGCGCGCATATTCCCTTCCAGACCTTCACCGACAACACGGCGGCAAAACACCAGACCGACAATTTCGACGCGCTGGCAGCTTTGCTCGAGGGCCGACCGGTGCTCGGCCTATCCGGCCACACGCACACCACGGAAAACATTCTGCCTGGGGAAGATTACGAGGGCTGGGAAAAAAACACCAAAGTGCCGTCGGCGCCGTTCCACCAGATTGTCACTGGCGCCGTCTCCGGTTCCTGGTGGGCCGGCGACCTGAATGACGAAGGCGTGCCGGAATCCACCCAGCGCCTCGGCTCGCCGCGCGGCTACTACCAGATCGAATTCAATGGCTCCGACTATGTCGACACCTATTTCAGGTTCGGCGGCGAAGAAGACGAACAGATGCATGTCTCCTTCAATTCGCCGAGGTTCCGCGACTGGGCCGAGGACCTGCTCGCCTATGTCGAGCTATACGGCGTGCCGTCGGACGTCCCGCCCCCGGTGACGATCAACGATCTTTACGATCTCAACCTTTTGACCAGAGCGGATCTGGAGGGCGGCACCTGGGTGGCTGTGAATGTGTGG
>NZ_CFHWAF010000084.1:0-20279 GCF_984452065.1 Hoeflea sp.
GCGCGAGCGACCGGCTTTGCTAACGCACTGCTACACCACTTCAGGGGACACGACCGACGATTTCTTATTTGATAGATATCTTCCAGTTTCTCTGCAATATTTGCACGCGAGTAAGTTTTATTCGGAAAAACTCTTTTTAAAGAACGCTTCCATAACGTGCGCTCGTAATGCTCTGAAAACAGTCGCTTCCAAAAGAAAATAGTTAGCTGAGATATAACCTGTCCTTCCGAAACTTTTATATTTTTTTGACGGGTTTTAGCCAACTTTGCATGACTGATGAGTTCCGGTACACCGATTGGATACGCATCGGTATCAAGAGCCTGCTTATCTCTGTTGTTAAGTTTAGAATATGCAATCCTCTGAGCCTGCATTTCTGCCTTATCTATATTATTTTTTTCTAATGATGCCCAACTAAAGGGTCTGGGAGGCTGCCTCAACCAATTTGGGAGACCAAAATCTGTGCGAAGTTGATTACAAACCGCATTACGAAGCGCAATTTCAACAATGCCTGTCACCGACATCAACGCACCACCAAGCATCATTGTTGCTTGATGCAATTCGATCGCATCATCATCTGACTTGGTAAGCCTCCTGAATGTTCCTAAGCGTTCTTCGGAAATCAACTCCTTGATTCGAGCAATATCGCTTTCAGTTAGATTCCTTGACATTTCGGCGTTAATCACCTATCTAAAGAGTTGAAACGTCGGGATTTATGTCGGCAGCGCGCTTTGATCGTGACGGACACCCGACGCTCTAGAAAAGGTCACCAATTTTGCAATTTTGGTGGCCTTTTATATTTAACCTCGAATAAACTATTGGTGCTGAATTGTCGATTATCTGAAAAGCAACTGGCGCCCAAAGAACAATCTAAAAGTGCATTCCACATCAAACACAATCGTGCATCCGGCTCATGGCTGGACGCTCAACCGTGAGGACGAAACTAAGACCTACCAAGCGCCTTTTCGATCGCCGGCAGCAGTTTGTCCCGAACGGCGTTGGGCGAGAACGGCCCGATCTGCTTGAAAACGATGGTGCCCTTTGCATCGACCAGGAAGGATTCGGGAATTCCGTAGACGCCCCAGTCGATGGCGGCGACACCGTTGGGGTCCGTGCCGACGGCCGAATAGGGATTGCCGAGTTCGCCGAGAAAACGCAGCGCGTTCTCCGACCTGTCCTTGTAATTGATGCCGACAATATTGAGACGCTCGTCCTGAGCCAGCGCCATGAGCAGCGGATGCTCCTCGCGGCACGGCACGCACCAGCTCGCCCAGACATTGACGAGGGTCAGCTTGCCCTTGACGGCCGCATCGGTCAGCGCGGGCACACTCTCACCCTGCCGCTTCAAACCCTCAAGAGCCGGCAGGTCAAGCGACGGCGCCTGTGCACCGATAAGCACGGAAGGAACCTCGGAGACGTCCCTGCCGGAAATGAGCTGGCCGAAAAACACGGCCGCAAGCACCAGAAAGGCGACCAGCGGCACGAAGGCGACAAACCGGCGCCGTCCCTTGTGTGTACCGGTCCCGGCCTCTTCGTTACCGCCGGTCATCGCCCGCCTCCACCCGCTTCGCGGATCGGCGCCGAACGCCGCGCGCTTCCAGTTCGGCAAGCTCGGCCCGGCGGCCGCGCTGGTCGAGCAGCACCCACAGGATCAGCCCGGCCACGGTGAGCGCGGTGATCCCGTAGGACAGCAGCACGAAGGCAAGATGGCTCATCGCAATTGGCTCCCGCCCGACCGTCAGGCCAATGAACGCGCCGCCTGGCGGCGAAGCGAGGACACGCGCCGGCGCCAGATTTCATTGCGCATGGCCATCAGGTGCAGCGTGAAGAAAAGCATGGTGAAGGCCAGCGCCATCACCAGCAGCGGGTAGAGCATGGAAGCGTGGATCGTCGGACCGTCGAAACGGATCACGCTCGCCGGCTGATGCAGCGTATTCCACCAGTCGACGGAGAATTTGATGATCGGGATATTGATGTAACCGACAAGAATGATGATGGCCGACACCCGGGCCGCCCGCCCCGGATCGTCCATCGCGCGGTTCAGCGCGATGAGGCCGAGATACATCAAAAACAGCACGAAAACCGAGGTCAGGCGCGCATCCCAGACCCACCAGGTGCCCCACATGGGCTTGCCCCAGAGCGAACCGGTGATCAGAGCAAGGAATGTGAATGCCGCTCCGATCGGGGCGGCGGCCTTGGCCGACACATCGGCCAGCGGGTGTTTCCACACCAGCGTCCCGACGGCGGAGATGGCCATCACCGTGTAGCACATCATCGCAAGCCAGGCCGACGGCACATGAATGAACATGATGCGCACGGTCATGCCCTGCTGATAGTCTTCGGGCGCCTGGAAGCTCATATAAAGGCCGACGGCAAAAAGCACGCCCGTCATGCCCGCCATCCACGGAAGCAGCTTGCCCGCCGCGGTCAGATACCGCGTCGGGTTGGCAAGCCCCGATACAAAATTGACAGTACTCGTGATCATTATGGCCACTGTTTAACCCTCGCGCGATATATAGACAATGCGGCGGGCCTTTGCCATGCGCCATATGACGCACAAAAACCCGTGATCGCAATGTTTTGCGACAATTTACAGCCGCATGCGAACTCCCTATGACTGTCGCCGTGAGCGGGGGTGACGGCCGATGAGCGAGACGCTGGAAACACAAAGCGGCGCAACGGCGCTCGGCCTTTCGCTGGTGCTCGCCGCAACGATCAGCATCAGTTTCTCCAACATCCTGACGCCGATGGTCTATGCGCTCGGAACGAGCATCGGAACGCTGCTGGTCCTGCGCCTTGTCTGCTTCCTGTCGCTTTGCGCGGTTTGGCTGAGGCTTCAGGGCATATCCTTCAGGCTGGAGCGGCATCAGATGCTGCATTGCCTCGGTGCCGGAACCGCCTACATGGTCGGCTCGGGAACCCTCATCGCATCCTTCTTCTTCATGCCGGTCAGCCTCGCCATACTGATCTTCTACATGTTTCCGCTCGTCACCAGGCTGGGCGAGAGCGTGATCGACCGTCGCGCGCCCTCGCCGGTCGAGATCGCCTGTTTCATCGCCGCGCTGGCGGGCCTGACATTGTGTCTCGGCTTCGCACTCGACGCGCTGAATGCGCCGGGCCTCTTCCTGTCCATCGTTGCGGCATGCGGGATCAGCCTGTCCTTCCTGTGGAACGGCCGCAAGCTGCGCGACGTCCAGCCGACCGTTTCAACCTTCTATATGGCGGGCACCGGTCTCGTGCTGGTCTCATGCGCAACGCTTCTTGGCGGGCGCTGGACGCCGCCGCCCGCCGACACGATGTCACTCCTGATCGTCGCCGCCACGACCCTGACCTTCGCCGCGGCCTTCTTCGGCATGTTCGCCAGCGTCCGGCTGATCGGACCCTCCCGGGCAGCGATGATCATGAATCTGGAGCCGGTTCTGACCATCGCCCTTGCGGTCCTGCTTCTGTCGGAGGCATTCTCCGTTCATCAGGCGGCAGGGGCCGCGCTCGTCATTGCCGCAATCCTCGTTGCCCAGGCGGCGCGGCGCCAGGGCATTCAGGGCTGAAGGTTGTAGATATAAGTATTCAGCGCCGGCATTCTTGCCACGAGCTTATTGGCAACAAGGAATGTGGCAAACCGGGCGAAGGACGCTTCATCGAGCGCCGCCGGCTCGGTTGGATATAACGGCACCGTCGCATCCCAGGACAGTTTGTTCAACTCGCTGTCAAGCTTCGGGTCGTAACGGATGAAGGTCTCCCATCCGGCCTCAGGGTCTTCAACGATGGCTTTCACGCCACGCTCGACCGCTATGAGGAGTTTCTCCACAACGTCCGGCTCGACCAGCGTATTACATGCGGGACTCCTATGGCACGAATGGTCTGAAACCCCATGCTAATGCGCGATCATGTCAAATTGAAGCGGCCTATTGGCCCCGCTCATCCGGAAACACCCAATAGGACTGGAACGGAAGATCCGCCAGTTCCCTTTGGCTCATGCGCGCGACGTCCGGATGGGACAGCGGATCGCGTCGCCACTCCCGGTTATCGCATGCGCGACGACTCGTCGTCTTGCCGCAGACGGTCTCCGCCGGCCGCAAGACCGACCAAAGGCGCCTGATATTCAGTTGTTTTAGCATTTCTGTATGATATCAGCCAAATTCGCTGATTATGATCGACTTCTGCTCAATCTGATTTTAGAAAAACTAAATGAGAAACCTGAATAAAATACATCTTTCCGGCCTTCGGGCCGTCGAGGCGGTCGGCCGGCTGGGAAGCCTGAAGGAAGCCGCTGCGGAACTTGGCGTGACCATTGGCGCGGTCAGCCAGCAATTACAGAAAATCGAGCGGCAGCTCGGGCGCACCCTGTTCGAACGGCGCCCGGGCGGCCTGCGAAAGACACCGCTCGGAGAAGCGATCGTCCGGCGCCTGACCGTCGCCATGGCCGAGCTCTCGGCCGCTGTCGCTCTCGCGGAGACGGACCGGAACGACACGCTGACCGTATCGGTTCCTCCGGTCATGGCCGAAAAATGGCTGGTCAAGCGGCTGAGCGGCTTTCACCGGCAAAACAGCCATATCCGGGTGCGCCTCGACGCATCGGTGACGCTGATCGATCCGAACCGGTCGGATGTCGATCTGTGCATCCGGGTCGGACGCGGCGAGTGGAGCGGGGTGCGGCTGGAAAAACTGATCGATCAGTGTGTTTTTCCGGTCTGCAGTCCGGGCATCGCCGCAAAGCTCACGCGTCCGGCCGATATTGCCGGCCAGCCGATCATCACCGACCCCGACGGCATGTTCGGGTGGGATATCTGGCTGACCCCGAACGGCCTGTCGACGGACATACTCGCAGACGGGCCGGTTTTCACGAACGCATCGCTTTGTGTGGACGCCGCGATCGCGGGACTCGGCATATTCCTGGCGTGGGAGCCTGCGGTCACCGACGCGCTGGAGGCCGGACAACTCGTCGCGCCTTTCCCCGACCGCTATCCGACGGCGTTCGCCTACTGGATTGTCGAGGCCGAGAATCCCCCGGCGAATGCGGGCGCCGCCGCTTTCAAGCACTGGCTCAGGGAGGCGTTGCCGAAAGGTCCTACTCGCTGCTGACCTGCTTTTCCAGAATGCCGCAGGCGGCAACCATATAGTCCCCCGAGACGACCTGCGCGCAATATTCCATCGTCGTCGGCGTCAGGATGGTTGCGCTGACATGGGCATTGTCATCCGTCATCAGCAACGACTTGCCGTCGGCACGCACCACGCCGACCACATATTCCCGCTCTTCATTGTTGCCGAGCAGGCCATGAAACGAGCGGTCATCCTGCCCGATGATCGTCATGGTGATTTCAAGCGGCGGCTTGATGGCGTTGTAATAGGTCGGCGCCGGGTCGGGCGGGACAATGCGCGCGCCCTGTTCGAGATATCCCTTCCACACGCCGACAAGCTCCGGCTTGTACTGGGCATGAGCAGCACCGAGACCCGCGCCCCAAACGGCAAGACACGCCAAAAAGGCGACAACAGCCTTCGTCATCAAATTAACTCCGCCGTCGCCCGGTTCTCGAGTTTGCCGACAATTCCTTATAGGTTCGCGATGTGTTGGCGATGCGCCGGTCATCTCACATTTGGAAACACGATCACACAGCCGGTCAGACATCGTAGAGCGCACCGAACTTGGCCTCCAGATAGGTGATGAGTGGCGCGGCCGTCGGCTTTTCTCCGGTTGCCGCCTCGATGAGCCGGGGTGCGGGCAGAACCCGGCCTTGGACATGGATCTTCTCTCGCATCCAGTCGAGGATCGGCTGCGTCCCGGCTGCGCGCACCATGTCATCGCGCCCCGGCAGGTCCCGCGCCATCGCCCGGTCGAGACAGGCGGCATAGATGTTGCCGAGGCTGTATGTCGGGAAATAGCCGAAAAGGCCAAGCGACCAGTGCACGTCCTGCAGAACGCCAAGGCTGGCATCGGGAACCGTAATGCCGAAATCCCTGGCAAAGCGCTCGTTCCACGCGTCTTCCAGATCCTCCGCCTCCAGCGCCCCGGAAACCAGCTCCCGTTCAAGCTCGAAGCGCAAGAGGATGTGCAGATTATAGTGCACTTCGTCGGCCTCGGTGCGGATAAAACCTGTCTCGACACGATTCACGGCGGCAAAGAGCGCATCCGGCCCGTCAAGCGCCATATCGCCGAACGCCTCGCGCATGGCGGGGTAAAGCCAGTCGGCGAACGGCCGCGAGCGGGCAATCTGGTTCTCCCAGAAACGCGACTGGCTTTCATGTACCCCCATGGAACAGTAATCCGCGGCCGGCAGATAGGGGTCCGGCGCACCCTGGGCATAGAGCGCGTGCCCGACCTCATGGATGGTGGAATAGAGGCAGTTGAGCGGATCCGCCTCGTCCGTCCTCGTGGTGATGCGCACGTCGCCGCCATTGCCGGAGCAAAACGGGTGGACCACGGTGTCGATCCGCCCGGCATCGAAATCATAGCCCATGCGCGCCGCAATCGTCCTTGCCAGGGCAAGCTGCCTGTCGGCGGGGTAATGGCCCTTCAGGCGTGCCGGCATTGATTTGCCGGCTATCTTTTCGCGCAGTGCGACCAGCGGCGGACGCAGGCTCTCAAGCAGCGGAAAGAGGTCGGCGGCCCTGGCGCCCGGCTCGTATTCGTCAAGCAGGCTGTCGTAAAGTTCGCCGTCGCCGCCTGCGAGACAGGCGGCCTCCTCGCGCTTCAGCGCGATGTTGCGCTTGAGCGCCGGCACGAAGGCGGCAAAATCCTTCCCGGCCCGGGCCTGTGCCCACACCCGCTGCCCTTCCGAGCTTGCCCGCGCGCTTTCCTCCGCCAGGCGGGACGGGATCTTCGTCGCCCGGTCATAGCTGCGTTGCGCCTCGCTGACATTGCGCCGGTCGAACTGCGAAAGCCCGGCCAAATCGATGTCGCCGATCCATTCGCCTATGCGCGGGTCGGCATTGCGCGCGTGGATGACGGATGCCAGCGCCCCGGCCTGTTCCGCCCTCTGCGCGGCCCCGGCCTTCGGCATCATCGCCTCCTGATCCCAGGAGATAAGACCGGCGACCTGGCTGAGCGCGGCTGTTTTTTTCAAATGGTCGAGAAGCGCGGGGAGGGACATCGGCAAACCTCTGCTTGATGAAATTGGCGTTTGCAAGCGAGATAAGTGCTCACCCCTGCCGTGGCAACCGGCAAGTTCGCGCCGACGCGGGTTGACGACAGAGCCGGCGCGTCAGGCGGCCCGGCGGATGCGCCGGGTCATCCTGAGGCCGTCACGGATGTTGAGCCCCATCATGGTGACATTCGCCGCACCGGCAACAAGCTCAAGCGCCTGAACCGCATGGAACCAGCTGTCGAACATGCCTGAACCGGCCCGCGCGGCGAGGAAGAACGCCGCCGGCAGAAGAATGAGGATGCCGTTGCCGGCAATCAGCGGCATGCGCTTCTTCTTGGCCTTGGTCAGCCGGTCGCGACGCCGAGCGCCGAGCGACATGCCCGTTGCGCCGACAATCGCCATCGCCGGGATCAGGACGATCATGCCCTGCAGGATGAGCGATTTGACCATCGCCACGGCCTCGTAAGAGCCGAAGAGCTCGACAAGCACGGTGGATGTCCAGAACAGCGCGATCGTCACGAACGCGACAAGACCGGCAACAGCATGCACTTTCGTTTTCATGGCCTGGCTCCTTGTAAATTACGCGCGGGCAATTCATTTATATAGCATACTATATAATATTGCATAGCATGCTATTCAAGTGGATGATGGCGCATGACCTTCAAAAAGGATGAATCGGCGGGCTATGTCGTCAACCGCATTGCGCGGCTCTTCGCCCGGAGCCTTCATGAGCGCGTCGCGCCCCTCGGCATCGTGCCGGGCCAGTTTCCGGCCCTGCTGTCGCTTTGGGAGAGCGACGGCGTCACGCAGAAGGAACTTGTGTCGGGGCTCGATATCGAGCAGGCGACCATCGCCAACACACTGACCCGCATGGAGCGCGACGGCCTTATCCGCCGCACGAAACACCCGTCCGACGCCCGCGCCCAGCAGATCTGGCTGACGCCGAAGGCGAGGAAAATCCGCGACGAGGCCTATGCGGCGGCCGATGAGGTGAACGCAAAGGCCCTGTCCGGCCTTGATGAGCGGGAGCGCGCGCAATTCCTCGACTATATGAACCGCGTGATCACCGCCCTTCATTCGAGCGGCTGAATTTATCCGCCTACATCCGGTTCGCCCGACATGCGCCTGTCCGTCATGCAGGAAGCAGGTCAGATCGAACAGTTTCAGATCCACCGGGTTCGGCAGCCGCACGTCCCTGATGTCGGGTAAAGGCCGCGCCGACAGAAGATAGGACCGGTCGATTTGCGAGATGAACACGAAGATCAGGCCGCGATCGCGCACGGATGATTTGAGCGCCCGCACCTGCTCCGAGAGCACCGGCGTCTCCCGCCGCTGATCCAGCAATTGCAGATAATCCACGACGGCAAGCGTGCCCCGGGGCGCGGATGAAAGCCGCTCGATCATGTAATCGGAACTGATGGTGTCGCAATTGTCGAAGACGAACCGCTCGTCCAGTTGCGCCGCATCGGCGTTGATGGCTTCAAGGTAGCCGAGCATGTCGCTTTCCACACATTCAAGGGTGAGGAAAACGCCCTTTCGGCCCGATCTGACCGCTTCGACGACGAGCTCCACGCCCATCAGCGTTTTGCCCTGACCCGGCCGGGCGCCGAGAAGCAGAATAGCGCCCGGCGTGAGCCGCGCGAGCAGTGGTCGATCAATCCGGACGGAAAAAGAAGTCTGTGTGATTGGGTCCGGGAGAATGGAGGTGCCAAGGATTTTGAGAATTTCGACAGGGTTTTCGAGATACTGAAGAAGTGCCTGAACTGATCTGGCCGGAGACTACAACGCAGCAGCACACCACTTACCGCTAAGGCCCAAAATCGCCCGTCACACATACACCACCACAAACACACCGCCTAATCCGAAGACGCCCGGAGCGCCGCGCCGGCGGCCAAGGGCCCGATGACCGAGAAGAACAGGGTGATGGCGCACAGGATCAGAAACGGCGGCAGGAAAGGGGCCGGATCTTCCAGCGCGCCGTAGACCGCGCTGACACCGAAGATCAGCACGGGGATCGCCAGCGGCAGGACGAGGACGGAGACGAGCAGGCCGCCGCGCGGCAGCGCCACGGACACGGCCGCGCCGACAGCGCCGATGAACGTTATGGCCGGCGTTCCGGCGAGCAGCGTCACGGCGATCGCCAGCGTCGCCACCTCGCCGACATTGAGAAAAAGACCGAGCACCGGCGAGGCGACGATGAGCGGCAGGCCGGTCGCGGTCCAGTGCGCCAGGCATTTGACGAGCACGGTCAGGAACATCGGCGTTTCCTGCATCAGCATGATGTCGAGCGAGCCGTCCTCGCGGTCGGTCTGAAACAGCCGGTCGAGGCCGAGCAGCGCGGCAAGCAGCGCGCCGATCCACAGGATCGCCGGTCCGATCCGCGCCAGGAGGTTGAGATCGGGACCGACGCCGAACGGGATGACCGAAACGACGGCGAGGAAAAACAGAACGCCGATCAGCGCCCCGCCGCCGGCCCGCACCGACAGCCGCACGTCCCGCATGAACAATGCCCACATCAGGCCGCATCCTCCGGGGCGAACGGGTCGTGTTCGCCGAAGGCCGCCTGCGCGCCGGGGTCGAGCACAAGGCTGCGCGCGCCGGTCAGTCCGAGCGGCTGGTGGGTCGCGGCAATCACAAGGCCGCCGTTTTCGAGATGCGCCTCGATCAGGCGCGCGAACATATCCTGCGACTGCACATCGAGCGCCGCCGTCGGTTCATCGAGGATCCACAGCGGCCGGTGGGCGATCAAAAGCTTGGCCATGGCGATCCGGCGCTGCTGACCGGCGGAGAGATAACCGAACGGCAGATGGCCGATCCCCTCAAGGCCGACCATGGCGACCGCCTCATCGACGTCCGCTGATACTTTGGCCTGATAAGCTTCGGAGGCGGCCATGAAATCGCGCCAGAATTCCAGGTTCTCGCGCACGCTGAGCGCCGGTTTCATGGCGTTCCGGTGGCCGAGATAATGCGCCGATTCGGCAACGCTTTCGCCGCCCCCGCCTTCCAGTTCGATACGGCCCTCCGCATCCGGCAAAAGGCCCGCAACCACCCGCAAAAAGGTTGATTTTCCGACACCGTTCGGCCCGGAGACCACCAGGGCCTCGCCTGTATCGAGCGAAAAGCTGATACCGGAGAAAAAGATCTGGCCGCTGCGCGCAACACAAACATTATCGGCGACAAGCCGCATCCGTCAGCCCACTTTCTCGGCGCGATCATGCATGAGGGAAAAATCTCCGAAATGGACGGAAAACACTCTGGAACCGTTCTATAAAATTATCTATAAGGCCTGCAACCACGCCAGCGGTCGGCGTGAACATCATATATCCGCCGAACCTGGTAGAGGGTCTAGCAGACCAAACCGCGGACGGACAGCGGAAATGACCGCACCCGCAGGCTTCTCGTGCTCCAAGCGCGTATAAGGGCGTTCGTTCGAAGTGTCGGTGAACCAACGTGAATGAGAGCCGCCTGTGACAAAATCACTCGACAGCTTCAACTGCCGCCGCACGCTGAAAGTCGGCGATGCGAACTACACCTATTTCAGCCTGACGGAGGCGGAAAGGAACGGCCTGGCCGGCATATCCGCCTTGCCGTTTTCCAAGAAGGTGCTTCTGGAGAACCTGCTTCGCAACGAGGACGGCCGCTCCGTCACCAAGGAAGACATCGAGGCCGTCGCCGCGTGGCTTGAGGACCGCGGCACCGCCGGCAAGGAAATCGCCTATCGTCCGGCCCGCGTGCTCATGCAGGATTTCACCGGCGTCCCCGCCGTCGTCGACCTTGCGGCCATGCGCGACGCGATGAAGAATCTCGGCGGCGATCCTGAAAAGATCAATCCGCTGGTGCCCGTGGATCTCGTCATCGACCACTCGGTCATCGTCGACGAATTCGGCACGCCGACGGCCTTTGCCCGCAATGTGGAGCTGGAATACAAGCGCAACGGCGAGCGTTACCGCTTCCTCAAATGGGGTCAGCAGGCCTTCCGCAATTTCCGCGTCGTGCCGCCCGGAACCGGCATCTGCCATCAGGTCAATCTGGAGTATCTCGGCCAGGCGGTCTGGACCAAGGACGAAGACGGCGAAACGATCGCCTATCCGGACACATGCGTCGGGACGGACTCCCACACCACCATGATCAACGGTCTGGGCGTTCTCGGCTGGGGCGTCGGCGGCATCGAAGCGGAGGCCGCCATGCTCGGCCAGCCGATTTCCATGCTGCTGCCGGAGGTTATCGGCTTCCGCCTGACCGGCAAGCCGAAGGAAGGCATTACGGCGACGGACATCGTGCTCACCGTCGTGCAGATGCTGCGCCAGAAGGGCGTTGTCGGCAAGTTCGTCGAGTTCTTCGGCACCGGCCTCAACAACATGACCCTCGCGGACCGCGCGACAATCGGCAATATGGCCCCTGAATACGGCGCCACCTGCGGCTTCTTCCCCGTCGACGACGAAACGGTCAGCTACATGACCATGACAGGCCGCGAGCGCGAGCGCATCGCCCTAGTCGAGGCCTATTGCCGGGCACAGGGCATGTGGCGCGACGAGGACGCCGACGATCCGGTCTTCACCGACACGCTCGAACTCGATCTCGGCGACGTCGTGCCATCCATGGCCGGCCCGAAGCGCCCGGAAGGCCGCATTGCGCTCGAGGGCATCGCCTCAGGCTTCGCCAAGTCGCTGGCGGACGAGTACAAAAAGGCGGTCGATACGGATAAGCGCTATCCGGTCGAGGGCGAGGCGTACGATCTCGGACACGGCGATGTCGCCATTGCCGCGATCACGTCATGCACCAACACCTCGAACCCGTCGGTCCTCATCGGCGCCGGACTTCTGGCGCGCAACGCCCTCGCCAAGGGCCTGAAAGCCAAACCGTGGGTGAAGACATCGCTGGCGCCGGGTTCCCAGGTCGTCGCCGAATATCTGAAGAATGCCGGACTCCAGGACGATCTCGACAAGCTCGGTTTCAATCTGGTCGGCTTCGGATGCACCACCTGCATCGGAAACTCCGGACCGCTTCCCCCGGCCATTTCCAAGACGATCAACGACAAGGGCCTGATCGCCGCCGGCGTCCTGTCCGGCAACCGGAATTTCGAGGGCCGCATCTCACCTGACGTGCAGGCGAATTATCTCGCCTCGCCGCCGCTCGTCGTCGCCTATGCCCTTGCCGGCACGGTGACGAAGGACCTGACCACCGAGCCGATCGGCGAGGATCAGGAGGGCAATCCGGTGTTCCTCAAGGATATCTGGCCGTCTTCGCACGAGATTCAGGAATTCATCGCGGCAAACGTCACGCGCGAGCTTTTCGAGGCGAAATATGCCGATGTCTTCAAGGGCGACGAGAACTGGCAGGACGTCAAGGTGCCGGAAGGTCAGACCTATGCCTGGGACGACACGTCGACCTATGTGCAGAACCCGCCCTATTTTGTCGGCATGGGCAAGCAGCCGCAGGGTGTGAAGGACATCGTCGGCGCCCGCGTGCTCGGTCTCTTCGGCGACAAGATCACCACCGATCACATTTCGCCCGCCGGCAGCATCAAGGCGCAGTCGCCGGCCGGCTCCTATCTGATGGACAACAACGTCGCCGTGGCCGACTTCAACCAGTACGGCACCCGGCGCGGCAATCATGAAGTCATGATGCGCGGCACGTTCGGCAATATCAGGATCCGCAATCACATGCTGGGTCCGAACGGCAAGGAAGGCGGCTACACGATCCACTATCCGTCCAAGGAGGAGATGTCGATCTACGACGCCGCGATGCTCTACAAGCGGGAGGGCGTGCCGCTGGTGATCTTCGCCGGTGTCGAATACGGCAACGGCTCGTCGCGCGACTGGGCCGCCAAGGGAACCAACCTTCTGGGCGTGCGCGCCGTCATCGCGCAGTCCTTCGAGCGCATCCACCGCTCCAACCTTGTCGGCATGGGCGTCATTCCGTTTGTGCTCGAAGACGGCACCAGCTGGGAGAGCCTCAACCTCAAGGGCGACGAGACGGTGACCATCGAGGGGCTTGAGCACATCAAGCCGCGCGAAACCAAGATCGCCAGGATCACCTATGGCGACGGCACGCAAAAGGACGTGCCGATCATCTGCCGCATCGACACGCTGGACGAGGTCGATTACGTCAACAATGGCGGCATCCTGCAAACGGTGCTGCGCGATCTCGCCGCATAGCATCCGATTATGCACACGGGAAAGCCGCCGGATGATGCATCAACCGGCGGCTTTCACACGTAGATAACCGGGAGGTGGCCCGATCAGCCGCCCATCCCGCGCCTCAGGAATACCGGCGGCTGACGGAGGTCCCAAGACCGCTTCAATGAAACGATCTAAACCTCACCGGCATATTCGCCGCGGGCCGGGTAGTTGTTCTTGATGGCAAAGTCGAGAGCGCCCACGAGCTCGGAAAAATGCGGCCGCACGAAAGGCATGGTCTGGACCGAGGCGTAGTAGAGCGTCTGTTCAGGCGTGATCATGAACAGACCGGGCTCGGAAAAGAGCGCCGGTTCCTCGATGCCGATCGACGTCTTGCCGCGCGATGTGGAAATGTAAAGACCCCATTCGCGGGCCTTTGCCAGATCGAGGTCGTAACCGAAGCGCAGATCCTTGGCTTCGATCTTCTCGGCCATCGCCTCCGTCCGCTCGCGCCCGTCGGAGCTCAGCGCAAGGGTGGTCACGCCCCGCTCGGCAAAGGCCGGCGTCAGCTTCTCAAGTTCCTTAAGATAGGTGGCGCAGATCGGGCAATGCAGGCCCCGGTAAAAGCAGACGACGACACCACGCTCCGACTGTTCCTTTGAAAGATCGAAGGTTTCTCCGGAGAGCGTGGGGACAACAAGGTCCGGTGTTTTCTGTCTTGGCATCAACATGGCAAACGCGTTCCTTCAGCGATTTTGATTTTATCATACCAGAAGTTATGGTATGGAAAATCCGAATAATCTGATCAGAACACCCATATTGAGCGAAAACACCATGAAAAAATTCGACCGTTTGTCGGCGCTCATGCAAAATTTTCAGATGTCGGTTGAGATGGCCGAGCCCGGGACGGGCAATCTGATCTTCTACGGCGGATGCTCCGGTCAAACGCCCTGCGCCGTTGAGTTCTGGCCCTCTGCCCGCGCCGCGCCAAGCGGTGTTCCGTTGCAGAGCCGGCTCATTGAAGCCCGGGCCCATTGGGGCGGAAACAGCAATCCGCTGGTCGCGGCACTGCCCGAGCGGCTGGTCATGGAAACCAGCGGCGACGACAATTCGGCGTTGCTGCTGCAGATGGTCGTTGCGGAAGCTCATGACGCGCGCTGCGGGTCGGCCTCCGCCCTCAACCGGCTCTGCGAGGTCCTGCTGATCCGCCTGCTGCGCCAGCAGATCGAGCGGGGCGCGACGACACCGGGACTGCTCGCCGGCCTGTCCGACCCGCGGCTCAGCCGCGCCCTCGTCGCCATGCACGACAGGCCGGGCCGCAACTGGCGAAACAGCGAGCTGGCCGAGGTCGCCGGCATGTCACTCAGCCGGTTCTCCGAACGGTTCGCCGGCCGGGTCGGCGAAACGCCGCAATCCTATCTGCGCCGCTGGCGCATGACGCTGGCGCGTCAGGAGATCGCATCCGGAGAACGCATCCAGTCCGTTGCACGGCGCCTCGGTTACGGCAGCCCGGAGGCGCTCAGCCGCGCCTTCAACAGGCATTACGGCAAGGCGCCGGTCTCCGTGCGCAGGGAAAGCCGCAATCAACCCGCGGCGTGAGCTTCGCCGTCAGGCCGTTTCCGCCATAACCTCATTGCTTTTGCTGCGGCTCCACAATCCGCCGAACAGCAGATAATAGGCTCCGGGGACGAAAAACAGGCTGAGCACCGAGGCAAAGGCCAGCCCGCCGATCATCAGGGTCGCCATCGGCTCGAACAGGGCCCCGCCATTGATCGCCATGGGCATCAGGCCGAAAATCGTGGTCAGCGACGTCAGGAGGATCGGCGTCATGCGTTTCTTGGCCGCTTCGACAATCGCCTCCTTCAAATCCGCCGTCCTGCGCTCGATGTCGATCTGATCGATCAGCACGATGGCATTGTTGATGATGATGCCGGCAAGCGAGATCATGCCGAGAATGGCGAAGAATGACAGCGGCTGGCCCGTGACCAGCAGGGCGATCGGCGCCCCGATGATGATCAACGGCACCGTCATGAAGGTCAGGAGCACCCGCCGGGCGGAATTGAACTGGAACATCAGCGCGGCAAGCATCACCATGAGAGCCAGCGGCATGCCGGCGGCGAGCGTCGCGTTCACTTCGGCGCTGTTTTCCGTCTCGCCGGCAATCTCCAGCCGATAGCCGCCATCGAGATTGAGCTGGTCGAGTGTCGGCCGGATCATCGCGAGGACCCGGTCGGCCGCCAGCGTATCGCTCTTGCCGGAGATCTTGATCATCCTGATCTGGTTCTCACGGCGGATTTGCGTGAATTCCAGCTTCGGATCGAATGTCGCCACCTGGTCGAGCGACACGAGCCTTCCCTCGGCGGGCACGGAGAGACTGGCAATGGCCTCGAGGCTGCGCCGGAAACCCTCCTCGGCCCGGACCACGATCGGGATCGACTGATCGCCCTCGCGATAGGTCGAGAAGGAGGTGCCCGAATAGAACGTATCCATGACGTCGGAGATTTCCTGCGATGAAACCCCGAGTTCGCGCGCCTTGCTCTGGTCGACATCGATGACGATCTTCAGCGTCTTGTTGCCCCAGTCGTTTTCGTTCTGGGAAATCCCCGGTACGGCGTCGAATGCTATCTCCACCTCGTCGGCGAGCATCAGCAGTTTCTCGGCACCGGAGCCCGATATCTTGACCTCGACAATGCCGGACTCGCCGCCGCCCATGGACAGCCGCTTGACCTTGAAACGCGCCGCCGGGTGGTTTTCGACCAGATGCCGCGTCGCCCGTCTTGCCGCCGTGACAGCCCCCTCAAACGTCCCGGTGTTGACAAGGATAAAGGCGCTCGCCGGATCGGTATCGGCCGGATTGAGCGCCAGGTAAAACCGCGGCCCTCCATCGCCGACAAACACCGTTGTGTTCACCACTTCGGGATTTTGCGACGTGTCCCGCAGCCAGTCCTCGACCCGCAGCGCCTCGGCGCGTGTCGCCGAAATGGCCGTGCCCTTGGGCATGTCGAGATAGATCATGTATTCGGCCCGCTCGGACAGCGGGAACATCTCGTTCTTGACGCCGGAAAAGAGGCTGATCGAGGCCGCGACGGCCAGATAGCTGCCGATGATGATGAACGGACCGAACACCAGCGTGCGGCTGATGATGGCCCCGTAGCTGCGCACCAGGAGGTTCGGCTTGACCGCCGTTTCCCCGCTCCTGCGCCGCGCGAACCAGACACAAAGGGAAGGCAGGATGTAGAGCGCGGTGAACCAGGATCCTGCGAGCATGATGCCGACAACCGCGCCGAGCGAGAACGCGAACTCGCCCTCCACGCCGTCGAGGATGAGCATCGGAATGAAGGCGGAGACCGTGGTGATCGAGGCGACGGCCAGCGGGATGAAAAACTGCCGCCCGGCACCGAGCGCCGCCTCGTCCGGGGCGATCCCCCGCTTGATCCGGCCCTCGATATCCTCCACCACGACGAGCCCGTTATCGACCAGAAGGCCCAGCGAGATGATGACCGCCGCGATCGAAATCTGCTGCAGGTCGATCTCCATCAGCCGCATGCCGACAAGCGCGAAGGTCACCGTGAAGGGAACGATGCAGGCGATAATCAGCGCGCCGCGGAACCCCAGAAAGATCAGCATCACCACGAGCACCACGGCAAAGGTCTGCAGGACATTCGTCAACGCGGCGTTGATGGAGGTGGTAACGTTCGTTTCCTGGAAGGTGGAGAAATTATAGGTGATGCCGATCGGCTGCGTCTGCTCGAACCGGGCAACCGCTGTCTTGAGCGCGGCGCCGATCTTCTGGATATCCTCCGTATCGGTCATCTCGACGCTGACGACCACCGCTTCCTGTCCGTTGAAATAGACCGGCTTGTTGACCGGATCCTGATAGCCGCGCCGGACATTCATCAGGTCCTTCAGGCGGACGAAGCCGGACAGGCCCTGCACCTTCGTCAGCACATTGCCGATTTCCTCGACCGAGCGCAGGTCGCCATTGGCCTCGAGGATCAGATTGACACCGTCGGCATCGATTTCGCCGGCTGGCAGGATCACATTCTGCGCCTGCAGATCGTTAAGGACCTGGTTGAGCTGAACGCCGACCGCCGCCAGCTTGCGGTTGTCGATCTCCAGCCAGATGCGCTCTTCCTGCACGCCGAAGAGGGAGACCTTCGAGATACCGTCGACCTCGTAGAGATATTCCCGCAGATCGTCGGCGGAATCGCGCAACTCGGCGTTCTCGAAACCTTCCCCGGTCACGGCAATGGTCGCAATCGCCACATCGCCATAGTCGGTGTTGACGAACGGCCCCTCGGTCCCGCTTGGCAGATTGGGCTTCAGATCCTCCATCTTGTTGCGGATGTCCTCGAACACCGTGTTCAGTTCGCTGGAGGACACATGGTCGTGGACGGTCACGGTCACCACCGTGCTGCCGGTCGAGATCAGCGAGTTGATATCCTCGACATCGCCGATCTCGCGCGCCTTGCGCTCGATCGGCTTGACGATAAGGTTCTCCATCCGGTCGGGCGACATGCCCGGAAACTGAGCGGTGATGAGCGCGCTGCGAATGGTGATCGCCGGATTTTCGCGCTTCGGCATCGAGCCATAGGCCAACAGGCCCTGAAGGATCAGCGCGATCATGACGAGAACGGTCAGGCGCGACTTCGAAATGCCGAAACGGGTCAGGACATCCATAACCGGTCCCTATGCCCCGTCGTTCGGCAGCGGTTTGACGGCCACGCCGTCGCGCAGGAAAGACACACCCGCGCAGGCAACCTGATCGCCCGGCTCCAGCCCCTCGACCACAATGAGCTGATTGTCCCGGATTCCGCCGACAAGGACATCCCGCAGCCTGACCGTGCCGCTGGCGTCGTCATAGACGAAGAGCTGCAATGCACCGGGCTCCTGCGGGTCTTCCGGCACCTCGAAATCGCCGTCCAGCGGCATCACCGTCAGCGGCAGCGTGAAACCGCCCCCGCGCGGCACCGGAAACTCCAGCGTGATCTCCACCGCCATGCCGGCCTTGAGCAATTCGTTCGTCTCGTCGAGCGCAACGACAACGGGAAATGCCGAAACGCTGTCGGCCCGCGATCCTAATTCGCTGATGTGGCCCGGCAGAACGACCGTCGGATCGTCGGCAAGGCGCACAATCACGTTTTTGCCGACCGCGATGCGGTTGACGACGTCGAAACTGACCGTGAACGAGGATTCGAACAGGTCATCCGCATAGATGGTCGCCACCGGCGCGCCGGCGGAGACATTGGTGAAGGACTGAACGTCAACGGCGCTGACGATGCCGTCAAACGGCGCCCGCAGCGTCGATTTGTCGAGATTTTCCTTTGCCGTCTCGAACTGCTTGGCGGCCTGCACCACCTGAGCCTGACTCGTCTCCATATTGGTCCTGGACTGATCCGCCTCGGCCTTTGTGATCACACCCTGATCGACAAGCTGCGATTTGCGACTGAAGTCCTCCTCGGCGTTGCGCGCCGTGGATTCGGCCTGCCGCAACGCGGCCTCGGCATTGTCCACCTGAAGCTGCAACGACCTCGGATCGATCCGCGCGACCACATCGCCCGCGCCGACGCTCTGGCCGACATCGAGATTGACCTGCAGGAGCCGGCCGGTCACCTCAAACGACAGCGTCGTGGTGGATGAGGGCTGCAGGACACTCGGATAATGGCGGATCGTCGTGTCTTCGACATCCTCGACAATGCAGGTCTTCATGCCTCTGATGACCGGCTCGATATCGCCCGTCCTGCTGTCGTCTTCGCCGCAACCGGCCAGCGTGACGAGGGCGATCACCGGCAACACTATTCTACGCATCCAATGCCCCCCAAATGATCTGGCGGTTCTGTCCGCGTATTTGATGCAAGTCCGCTCGCAAGGTCAATGACAGCTCACGACAAAATGATACAGTCGGAAAAACCCTCGGTCCTTGCCTGCCGGATTTCACCGGAACGTGATTTTATCTTGATCATCCGCATGGTTACAAGTTTGCCCGAGGGGCTATCTTGTTCAGGGCGGCACAGGCGAAGTCGAGGCCGGGAGCGGCGCGGCGATTGGCAGACAGGCGACATTATGGGCAGAACCCTGAAATCACTCGTTCGAATAGCAATGGCCGCCGGCGCGCTTTCTGTTTTTTCCGGTCCGGCAAGCTATGCGGCCGATACCGGGCCCATCGGCGTCGTTGAACTGTTCACGAGCCAGGGCTGTTCGTCATGCCCGCCGGCCGATGCGGTTCTGGGAGAGCTGGTCGAACAGGGAAACGTGGTCGCGCTCGCCTATCATGTCGACTACTGGAATTACCTCGGCTGGGAAGACACGCTCAGCTCGAAACAGAGCACCGACAGACAATATGACTACGCGCGGACACTCGGCCGCAAGAGCGTCTACACGCCGCAGGTCGTCATCAACGGCCGCGATCACATCAACGGCTCCGACAAGCGCGGCATCAACGACAAACTGGCGGCCTTCGACAGCAGCGAGCGCGGGCTCACCGTGCCCGTCGCGGCAACGACGGATGGCGACAAGATCAGGATCAGCATCGGCCCGGGTGCCGGCAAGGCGAATGTCGTCCTCGTCTATTTCGATGCCAAGAACACCGTCGACGTGGAACGCGGCGAAAACAGCGGCCGCAAACTGACCTACTGGAACTCCGTGCGCGATATCCAGACCGTCGCCATGTGGGAAGGCGAGGCCCTTGAACTGGATGTGCCGCGCTCCGTCATGCGCGCCGACGGCTATGAAGGTTGCGCCATTCTCCTGCAGACGATGAAATCCAGGGGCGTCCCGGGCGCGATCATCGGCGCAACCGTCGTCATGGACGCCGGCAGCACCTGATCGGCGCCGCCGCGAACGACTCCCGGACTTGCAATTCCCCCGGCTTTTGGCAAACTGACACCGTTCTGTCACGGAACGCTCTGCAATCATGCGGGCAAAAAGGATAAGGCATGGACGGAAATCCAGGTGAACCAGAGAGTGTGTCGTCGTCGGTCCTGGTCGATCTTAAAGACTTCCGAAAGCATAAAGAGCAGCTTCCCATCACATTTCACCGCCGTGAGCTCGACGCCATCCTGCGCCTTTATTCGCGCATGGT
>NZ_CFHWAF010000085.1:0-20108 GCF_984452065.1 Hoeflea sp.
GAGATGAACGGGCCGGGCGATTTTGCCCTCTGACCGCGTTGGCTCGCGCTTGTGGCGGGGTGGCACCACGGCGCGCAACCCGCCTTGTCAGTGACCAAAATCATCGCGGTCAAATGCTTCAAGCTAACCTCATCTCGCTCTACGCCGGCTCCGCCGCCCTGCCGCCCTCGAGCACCATATAGTCGAGCGGCAGCTCCGTTGTATATTTGATCTGCTCCATTGCGAACGAGGATGACACGTCGCGGATTTCTATCTTCTTGATCAGACGCTGATAGAAGGCGTCATAGGCGGCAATATCCGGCACGACCACACGCAGCAGATAGTCGACATCGCCGCTCATGCGGTAGAATTCGACAACTTCCGGAAACTCGCTGATCACTTCGGAAAAACGCAACAGCCACTCATGGGAATGCGAATTCGTGCGGATGGCGACGAAGACGGTCACGCTGGCATTGATCCTGGTCTGATCCAGCAGCGCGACACGGCGCCGGATGACACCCTCCTCTTCCAGCTTCTGGATGCGCCGCCAGCAGGGCGTGGTCGAAAGTCCCACCTTTTTGGCGATATCGGCAACAGCCAGGGTCGAATCCTCCTGCAGCAGCCGCAGAATTTTTCGGTCAAGTCGGTCCATCCGTTTTCTCCAGTCATATGGCGGGCTCGTTGTCGGCCTCCATTATCCGAGTCCGGTCTATAGATCGCAGCTGAATATGAAAAATCAATCCTATTTTTTATTTTATGCGGTATGTTTTTCTGTTTTGAAGTCAAAATATACGAAAAATGCGATCATTTTTTTAAAATGTGCGCCAGATCCAAGCGCAACGCCGGCAACAGATCGCGTTCGAACCACGGGTTCTTCTTGAGCCAGGCATTGTTGCGCCAGGACGGGTGAGGCAGCGCATAGGTCACGAAACCGGGCACCGCATCGCGCAGCGAGCGCCACTTTTGCACCGTCGCCGTCAGCGATTTCTCGCGCAGCGGCCCGAGATGGAAGGCGTGGGCATACTGGCCGATCACCAATGCGATACGGACATCGGCAAGACTTGCAATCACCCGGTCATGCCAGAGCTCCCTGCACTCCCTGCGCGGTGGCAGATCGCCACCCTTTGCATCGAGGCCAGGAAAGCAAAAGCCCATGGGCACGATTGCGATACGGCGATCATCGTAAAACACGTCCCTTTCCACATCCATCCAGCGCCGCAGGCGATCGCCCGACGGATCGTTGAAGGGGATACCGCTCTCATGCACGCGGGTGCCCGGAGCCTGTCCGGCAATAAGCACGCGGGCGCCTTTGCGTGCAACGCAGACCGGCCGCGGCTCATGGGCAAGCGCTGTCCCGTATTTCGGCTCGTCGCGGCAAACACGGCATGTCCGGATTTCCTGAAGCAGTTGGCGCAGAGACATCGAAACAGTCAGGCTGACGCGCTTGGCCGTGACGACACGCCTTCGTACCAGCGCATCAGGTTTTCCAGACGCATCGGCCGTTCGATGCGCGCCGGTTTCAGCATATCCATTCCCATCATCGCCGTGATGTCGGCAATCGTGTAGCGGTCGCCCGCCATAAACTCTCGCGTGCCGAGCTCGTCGTTCAGAAATTCCATTTGTTTCAGTGCCTTCGGTCGGTTTGCTTCACCAAATTCCTCAACCTGCGGAACCTCCCACTCGACCATGGCCGGATGGGTGTGCCGAAACGCCATGGCGACAAAACTCAAAAAGCCCAATTCAATGCGCCTGTTCCACATCTCAACCGTTGCCCGGTCCAGCGCATCGGTCCCCATAAGGGCCGGTTCGGGATAGAGCTCCTCGAAATACCGGCAAATCGCCACGGTTTCTGTAAGCACCGTCCCGTCGTCGAGAACAAGAACCGGCAGGCGCTGATAGGGGTTGAGCGCGGTAATCTCCTCGGATCTGTGGCCGAACGCCGTCATGTCGACGGACTTCATCGGAACCTCAATGCCTTTTTCCGCAAGAAAAATCCGCACCCGACGCGGGTTCGGCGCGCGCCCGCCATCATAAAGCAGCATTGTGTTCTCCGGTTTCTCCGCGGCGTCAAACGATCCGCCGTTCGTGCACATATAGGTCAGTTTTTATGCTTATCTGAGCCTATTTGAAGGTTCTTTTAATTATTGACGCCTAATGTCCGGACCATTGGTAATCCTTTGTGTTGGTATGAGTTCGGCAAACAAACCCGCAGACATGAATATCGTCGACCGTTCGCGCGTCCACCGGAACCCGGAAATAGCCCGGGCGGTGAAGGCGACGCGCGACCGGCTGTTGTCGGATAACAAGCGCAGCGCCCAGTACGACCGCGAACTGGTGACGATGTATATCAGTTCCGCCGTTCAAGGCGCAGCGGCAATGCCGGTGCTGGTGCTTCTGACCGCCGGTATCAATATCGCCTTCTTCCACACGGAAAACCTCTTTGTCTGGGTCGTCGCCACGCTCGCCGGCTATGCGCTCATGGCATATATGGCAAAATGCGCCGCAAGGCAGAAAATCACACCGCTGACGGCAAAAAAGATCGAACTCCGGTTCGTGGCGACGCACGCGGTCACCGGTTTAGGCTGGGCGATCTGGGCCTATCAGCCCTGCGCGACATGCACCAATATGGACTACGCGTTTTACAAGGGTGTTATCCTGCTCATCGCCATGGCGATAACGGCGATGTCCAGTTTCACATTGCAGCGCCTGCCGCTGCTGGTCTTCTCGACGCCGATCCTGGCCTTCTATCTGGCCGGCTCGCCCCCCGACAATCCGGTACAGATTTCCATCCTGGCAATGCTGCTGGGCGCCCTGGTGTTCTTCCTGTTTGTGTCCGGCCGCCTCTACAACGCCAATGTCAACATGCTGTCGGCCCAGGAAGAGAAGGACTGGCTGATCGCCAAACTCGAACTGGCCAACTCCACCTCCGACGAGGCGCGGCGGCGCGCCGAGGAGGCCAATCTGGCAAAATCGCGTTTCCTGGCATCCATGAGCCACGAACTGCGCACGCCGCTCAACGCCATTCTCGGCTTTTCCGAAGTGATGAAAAACGAGGTCCTCGGCCCGCTGGAGAACGAGACCTACAAGGAATACATCGCCGATATACACCGCTCGGGCGATCATCTCTTGCGGCTCATCAACGAGATTTTGGATCTTTCGCGCATCGAGGCCGGGCGTTACACGCTCAACGAAGAACCGGTCAGCATGCGCGACATCGCCGAAGACTGTATCGCGATGATCGAAATGAAGGCGCGGG
Source organism: Hoeflea sp. (assembly GCF_984452065.1). Classification (NCBI taxonomy): domain Bacteria; kingdom Pseudomonadati; phylum Pseudomonadota; class Alphaproteobacteria; order Hyphomicrobiales; family Rhizobiaceae; genus Hoeflea; species Hoeflea sp. Next base: position 3,236 of record NZ_CFHWAF010000085.1, read on the forward strand.
ACAAGGACATCGCCGTTTCATCCCAATTCGAACGGGTCCTGCCGCTCGTATGGGCGGATGAAAGATCGATGCGGCAGGTGATCCTCAACCTGTTGTCGAATGCGGTCAAGTTCACGCCGCCGAAGGGCAAGATCACGCTGAAGGTCGGCTGGACTGCCGGGGGCGGCCAGTATGTTTCGATCAAGGATGACGGACCCGGAATTCCCGAGGATGAGATCCCGGTGGTTCTGTCCGCGTTCGGGCAAGGGTCAATCGCCATCAAGAGCGCCGAACAGGGGACCGGCCTTGGTTTGCCGATCGTCCAGGCCATTCTCGCCGAGCATGGCGGCGAGTTCGTTCTCAAATCGAAATTGAGGGAAGGCACCGAGGCAACGGCGATCCTGCCGAGAGACCGCATCCTCGTCGACGCACCCAGCATCGAGACACCCGACCCGGCAAAGAACAAGCGCCGCTCCTTTGCTTGACAGCGTGCCGGGCGACGTGCAAACCGGCCGCGTTTAAGGAGCATTTCATGGTTCCGTTGCAAGAGCTGTTGTGGTTCGTTTCGGTTCTGGCGGTTGCCGGCGTCGTCGCCGGTTTTCTGGCCGGCATGTTCGGCATAGGCGGCGGAGCCATCCTTGTGCCGGTTCTCTACCAGGCCTTCACGCTGCTCGATACGCCCGATTCGGTGCGCATGCATCTGTCGGTCGGAACCTCTCTCGCCGTCATAGTTCCGACATCGATCAGCTCGTTCAGGGCGCATTACCGGCGTAAGGCGCCGGATATGGACCTTTTGAGAAGCTGGGTGATTTTTGTCCCGCTCGGGGTGATCGTCGCGTCAATCATCGTCGCCGGCGCCTCCAGCGCGGTCCTGCGCGGCATATTTGCGGTGATCGCCGTCCTTGTCGGCATTCGCATGGTTCTGAACCGTGAGAACTGGAAACTCGCCGACGACCTTCCCAAAAATCCCCTCCGGGCGATCTGCGGCTTCTTCATCGGCCTTTTGTCGGCGCTGATGGGCGTCGGCGGCGGCGTTCTGAACAACACATTCATGACCACGTTCGGACGTCCCCTGCACCAGGCCGTCGCGACCTCTTCCGGCCTCGGCATTCTGATATCCTGGCCCGGCCTCGTCGGCTATCTGTGGGCCGGCTGGGGCAATCCGGACCTGCCGATCTACTCGACGGGCTATGTGAACTGGATTGCGGTTGTCCTGACGATCCCGATCACCCTGCTTATGGCGCCCGTCGGTGCAAGCGCCGCGCACAGGCTGAAGCGGCGACAGCTCGAAACCGCCTTCGGTGTGTTCATGCTGATTGTCGCGGCCCGTTTCTTCTGGAGCCTGTTCTGAGCCGGAGTTCCTGCGGACCGGTCAGTCGCGAAGCACCAGTTCGTCCCGGCTGATGTGGAACGACGACAGCGTTCCGATGAAACTCATGCCGAGAAGGCTCTCGGCCAGCTTGCCCGGTTCCATGACGCCGGCCTGGACATTGCGCCGGCTGATATCGCCGACCGACAGTTCTGGCAGGGTGACCAGCGCGGCCATCGCCATCCCGTTTGCAGTCGCAATCGGCCGCTCGAACCTCAGGCGGTTCATATCGAGACCAACCCGCTCGGCGTCCCGATAGGACAGCGCCACCATGGTCGCGCCGGTATCGACCATCATGTTCACGCGCGCATCGTTGATATCGGCCCTGACCTGAAAATGGCCGCTGCTGCCTTTCGTCAGGATAACCTCGGCCCGCCCGTCGGCGGCAATACGGTTGATCGGCGTTCCGGGAAGCAAGGAGCCGGCGAGACGGTAACCGACATCCTGAAGCTCGAAACGGTAGACATAGACCGTGCTCAACAGCAAAAGCGCAATCAGCCATATCACCGCATTGCGCGCCATTTCTCCGATACGCATTCCCGATCCCACGACGGCGGCGGCGACGACCACGCCCCAAACGCCGGTATAAAGCACATAGGCGAACGTGTCGTTTGGAAGACCCAGCGTTTCGCCGGAGTTGTGATTGATCAGAAGCAACAGAAGGCCCAGGCCGAGAACGCCGAAGATGATCAACAAGCCACGGCCCATCGTTCAACCTCCTTCGCGTTGACGCGCGATCCTGCGCCGCCGCGTCTCGCGTCGCGGTTTGCGTTCGATCGTCTCAAGACGCTGCGGCAAGGCATCCATGATCTCGCGGCGCTGCCCCGGGGCAAGGTCGAGCCAGGCGGCAATCTCGTCGCCGGTCCGCCCGCACCCGAAGCAAAACCCGGTTTTCATGTCGATCGAACAGACCAGTATGCAGGGCGATTCCACGATATCGTCTTCCATTGTTCCTGCCGCCTATCTGGATACTCTAGAGCCAAAGGGCAAGCCCGAGCAGAGCGGCAATCTCGCAAATCTGCTGGGTTGCGCCGATCGTATCACCCGTGTGGCCGCCGACAGCACGTTCAGTCATACGGACAAATACTGAACAGACTATGGCAACCAGCAATATCGACGTCAGCGCCCCGGCGACGCCGGAGGCCGTGAGCGCCAGTGCAGCGGCAAGAAGGGCGCCGCAAGTGACTGCAAACACGGCGGTTTCTTTCTCCGGACGGCCGATCGACGCCGCAACGCCCTCCGCACGGGCGGCGGGCAGGACATGCCAGTGCCAGACCATGGCGCCACGACTGATGACGGCCGCCGAAAGGAAAGCCAGCGCCGCCGCGAACGCGCTGGCCGACATTGCGATCGCCGCAAGCCCGGCGACACGAAGCAACACGGACATGATGAGGGCCAGTCCGCCGAACGCGCCGATCGTGCTGTCCCTCATGACGACAAGGATCCTGTCGCGATCTCCCCCGGCTCCGAAACCGTCGGCGCAATCGGCAAGACCGTCCTCATGCAGGCCTCCGGTTATCGGCAACTGACACGCTATTGCCAGGGCCGCAGCAAACACCGGCGACAAACCCAAAACCAGCGTCAAAAACAGAAGTATCCCCGCAGGCAGCGTAAGCACCAGCCCCGCCAGCGGATAGGCGCGCGCGCTTGTTGTCATGTCCGTTTCGGCTTCACCGAAAAACCGGTCCGGAACCGGCAGACGGCTCAGGAAAGCAACGGCGCGCGCGGTATCTGTGACAATTCCGTCCATTTTGTTCCTCAAGCGCCACAAGCCGCCGATTCAACAATAGCAACAGGCGCTGTTTGCAATTATCACCAATTATCCTATTGCGGGAGCGCATTTTATTTACAAGGACATAACCGATGTCGACCACTGGCCTGCCCTTCGACGATATTCGACAACTGATTGCCGGTCTTCCGGGTCCGGACGACGCCGCGGCGGCGGCGGTGCGAGAGCGGGATATGGTTTTGACCAAGCCGCCGGGGGCGTTGGGCAGGCTGGAGGATATCGCCGAATGGCTTGCTGCCTGGAGCGGCCACCCGCCGGCCGTCAACCGGCCGCTGGTCGCCGTTTTCGCCGGCAATCACGGCGTCACCGGTCAGGGCGTCTCCCCCTACCCGCCCGACGTGACGGCCCAGATGGTGTCGAATTTCGCCGCCGGAGGCGCTGCGATCAACCAGATCTGCATCACGCACGATCTTGGTTTGAAGGTCTTCGATCTGGCGCTCGAGATGCCGACGGCCGATATCACAAAAGAGGCGGCGCTGGATGAGCGCGCCTGCGCGGCCACCATGGCATTCGGCATGGAATCAATTGCCGGCGGGACCGATCTGCTGTGCGTCGGCGAGATGGGCATCGGCAACACGACGATAGCGGCGGCGATCTGCCACGGCCTCTACGGCGGCAGCGCCGCCGACTGGACGGGACCGGGCACCGGCGCCCATGGCGAGGCGCTGGCCCGCAAGATCGACGCGGTCGAACGGGCGGTGGCGCTGCACAAGCCGCATCTCGGCGATCCGCTGGAACTGCTTCGAAGGCTAGGAGGCCGCGAAATCGCGGCAATGGCCGGCGCGATCCTGGCCGCCCGCATGGAGCGCATACCGGTGATCATCGACGGTTACGTCGCGACGGCGGCGGCGGCGGTCCTGCAGGCGGCCAATCCGGCCGCACTTGACCATTGCATCGTCGGCCATACGTCCGCGGAACCGGGCCATGTAAAACTGGTGGAGCGGCTCGGCAAGGAGCCGCTGCTGTCGCTCGGCATGCGCCTTGGTGAAGGCACCGGCGCCGCGCTCGCAGCCGGCATCGTCAAGGCGGCGGCGCAATGCCACAGCGGCATGGCGACATTCGAGCAGGCCGGCGTGAGCGACAAGAACTGACGGCGCTACCTGCAATAACGCGACCCGCCGCGGCGTTTGGCGACATCAAAATGAAAATGGTCGCTGTGATAGGCGTCGCTGCCGGGCCCCAGAACGGTGGTGAAGAACGTACAGCCCGCCTCACGCAGCTCCTGCAGGAACAATTGCTCGGGCACGCCTTTCTTGGGCCGTGACGCAACATCGACAACCGTTCCGTCGGACAGGTGGAAACGCCCGAGATCAATGGCATTGCCCTTGGCATGTTCGGAGAGTTTGCTGCCCTTTTGGGAGTTGCGGGTCCGGCAGTCATAGGACGCGTATTGATCGATCCTGACCAGATCCGATCCGAAATGCTTCCTCGCTTCGGCCATCGCCGATTTCACCGACCATTCGGCGAGTGCCGCCGCAGCGGGGCAGGACAAGACCGTGCGGCCGGAGAGCCTGACATTATCGGGCAGCCGCGTAATCTCCACAGGATGGCGAATTCCGCAGCCGTTTTTGCCGTATATGCGTTTGACCGGCTGAAAACGGACGCCGAGATTTTCCAGCCGCTTGCGACACGCTCGTTCCTCATCCGGCAGGCCGGGCCTCTTGGCGGTCTTGGGGACCGGCGGCGTAACCTCAGGCGAAGGTTTGGGTTTGGGCACGGGCACAGTCTGCCCGCTGGCGCTGTTGGCGGACAGGGCGAGCAGCAACGATACGAACAACAAAAATGCGCGCCGCGCGCGACCGGTCTGGAACATCGGCGTTCGATACCACGCGGCAGCTTCGAAGAAAATGCCCTGATGCCGGCTGATCAGGCCGTTTCGACGTAACGGTTAATCCAGCGATTGAGCGGGCTGAGCGCCCGCAGGATATCGCTCAGATAGTCCACAGCATCCGGGGTGAACAGCCGATCGTCCGCCCTCGGCCTGTCACGGGTCATGGCGACAATCCCCTTGCGGCGCAGCAGCTCGGCGGCGGCGGCGTCCGCCTCGAAACCGCGCGGCACCCGCTGCAGGTCGCGGTGGTGCTTCAGCGCCTTTTCCTGCTCGTCTTCGGGCAACCGTTCGAAAAAACCTTCCGTCGCATAGATCAAGATCGCGTATTGCATGATTGCCTCCCGGCTGCCTGGCTTTATAGGAACGATTGGGCGAGGCCTGATCCGACATCGTCGCCGCAATCAGCCCGTCGGTGCGGATTGCAAGCCGCTGCGGCTGTTTCAATCACGCCTTGCTGGCGAACTATAGCAAATCCGTGAACTGCTCTGTTCATGCCACTACGCCGACATAGTTAACTTTCAAGACCGCGCCGATCGGATGCGGCCATCCTTTGGATGCATGACGGACTTGGGAGAATTAGATCATGAAAAGAGTAGTCTTGACAGCTTGTATCGTGCTGGTCAGCGTCCCGGCCCTGGCAATCGAGCGTTACAATGTGCAGACCATGAGCTGCAGCGCCGTTCAGCAGGCGGTCGACCGGGACGGCGCCGCCATCCTCCGCTGGCAATCCGAGCGCAACCCGCAACTGACGCTCTATGACCGCTTTGTGAGGAACGCTCTGTTCTGCGACAGAAACAAGTTTCCCAAACGCGCTTATGTCCCGACGAGCAACAGAGCCAGTTGCCCGGTGAAGAAATGCGTGGACTCCACAATCGACCGGTCTTCAAGCAATTGAGAACAGCGACAGGCAACCGCGCGCGCGGATATCAGGGCCCGCGCGCGGACCACTATGGCAATTGCGCCCGAGGTTACATAGATAATGTAGGCATGCTTCAGGCGCGTGGTGGCACCAGGGAGAAATCCGCCATGAAACGAATTCTGTTAGCCCTTTGCATCATTTCGGTCAGTTCGCCGGCTCTGGCGATAAACCGCTACAACGTGCAAGGCATGAACTGCGCGGCCGTGCAGCAGGCCGTCAACCGCGACGGAGATGCAATCCTTCGCTGGCAATCGGCACGAAACCCATCCTTGCCGATCTATGATCGCTATGTTCGCAACGGATTGTTCTGTTCACCGAACGAATTCGCAAAACGGGCATTTGTTCCGTCAAAGGACCGGGCCAATTGCCCCGTTCGCATATGTGCCGACATCAGCGAAAGTCTTCTGTTTAACGACTGATATCGGATAGCTCATGCGGCGGACTTTTACGCCCGGGCCGCATGAATGACAGGCAAGTGATGGCCCCGACGACACGCGCGGGGCTATCGGCATAAAGAGACCCAAACACCCGCGGGAGGATGAAATGAAGCGCCTGGCTCTTTCCCTGTCAGCCCTGCTTATGGTCGCACCGGCCGGAGCTGTACAATCATACGACATCCGCAACATGACCTGCAGTCAGGTCCAGTCCATCGTCAAGCGGGATGGCGTCGCACAGTTGCGATACAACTCCAAAAGCAACCCGTCCGTTCCGATCTACAACCGCTATGTTTCCGGAAGCACGTTTTGCGGCTCCCGCTCGATCGCCAGTCTGGCGACGGTTCCGACCCGGGACAACCCCTCCTGCCGGGTAAAGATCTGCAAGCGTTTCGGGGACCGTTAGCCCACACAAACCGGCCTGCTGTTGCATTGTGCCAGAAAGCCGCTATCAGTCGCTTCGAGCGAGACCGGAGGGGACAATGACACCGACAGAGACAGAAACGCCGACGGGCGACCTGACGCTTCGCACGCTCGCCATGCCGGGCGATGCCAATGCGGCGGGCGACATCTTCGGCGGATGGGTCATGGCGCAAATGGATCTGGCCTGCGGCATTCGCGCCGCCGAGCACGCCGGCGGGCGCGTCGTGACAGCCGCGGTGAAGGAAATGGTCTTCGAAAAACCGATGCATGTCGGCGATACGCTCTGTGTCTACACGAACATCGAAGGCACCGGTCGCACATCCATGCAACTGAAAGTCGAAGCCTGGGTGCAGCGCTATCTCAAACCCCTCAAGGAAAAGGTCATCGTCGGTCATTTTGTCATGGTCGCGCTCGACGAGAGCGGCAAACCGACGCCGATCAACCCGTAAGCTTAATGACCATTCCGGAGTTCTTCATCGTGAGCCTGCAAATCTGGCCGCTTTGAAAATCCGTCCGAACGGCCTGACATCAAGCCAGCCGGCGTAAGCGCCACCCTTTTGTCTGGCGGCATCGCCGAAGAACACCGCGAGCAGTGCAAGCGCGAATGTCGCGAAGGCAAGATGCTGGGCGATCTGGAATATGGTCTGAAGCTGAGCCTGATCGTACAGAAGCTCGGCCACATAGGCGATCTGCGTGTCGTAGGAGACGCCGCCAAGGCTGTCGAGATACTGGTTGAGCGCCGGATTGGCCGGATTGATCTCGCCGACATGGCGCGTCCAGTTGGCGAGGTTGCCATTGTAGATGAGCGTGCCAACGGCGGTTGTCCCAAACGAAAAGCCAAGTGTTTTTGTCAGGTTGAAAAGCCCGGCCCCCTCATCCCGTCTGTCCGGGGAAAGGTTTGCAAAGGCGCGTGCCGCGAGGATCGGGAACACCAGCATCATGCCGAAAACGATCAGAACGCCGGGCGGAACGGCCTGCCACATGCCGATATTCCCGTCGAGCCGGCTGAACCAGAACCAGCCCGACCCCATGATCAGGCACGCCAGGATGTAACTGTATCTGAACGACATGAAGGACTGCAGCCGCCCGGCAATGAAACTGCCCGTGACGCCGCCGATACCGTAACATCCGATGACGACCCCTGCCGTGGAGGCCTGCCAGCCGAGCACGTCCACAAAGAGCTGCGGCGCAATGATCATCAACGCGAGGAACGTGCTGCCCATCATGGTCACCACCACGCAGCACAAGGTGAAATTAAGATCGGCAAACAGCCAGACGTCGATAATGTGGCGCTTGCCGAGATAGATTCCCCGTCCGGCAACGACCAGTGCCGCAACAAACGATATCAGGAACAGATAAACGATCAGATGGGAGTCGAACCAGTCGAGTTTGTCACCCTGATTGAGGCCGATCTGCAAGGCAGACAGCATTGCAATGAGGAAGCCGAGGCCGAGCCAGTCGGTTCGCATCGGAATATGCGGCGTTTTCCTTACAAATGTCAGGATCATGATCAGCGCCACAGCGCCGACCGGAACGTTGACCCAGAAATTCCAGCGCCAGTCGAGGTCCTGCGCCAGATAACCGCCCAGCATGGGTCCGAGCGCCGGACCGCCCATGACGCCGACCACCCAGAATGCAAGGACCCTGGCGCGCTCCTTCTCCTCCACCGCGTCGATCAGCATGGCCTGCGACAGGGGTATAAGGGGACCGGAGAACAGGCCCTGGATGAAACGGAAAGCGACGATCATGTCCAGGTCCCCGGAAAGACCGCAGGCGACGGAGGATGCGACAAAACCGACGACCGCCACCTGAATCAGCACTTTGCGTCCCATAACGCGCGACAGATGTCCCGTGATCCCGATTACGATCGCCTGCCCGACGGCAAACATTGTCACCACCCAGGTCACCTCGTCCGAGGTGGCGTTCAGATTGCCCGCCATATAGGGCAGCGCAACGGTGACGATTGTCAGGTCGATCGACGCCATCAGCGAGATGAACAGCGTCGTCACGATAATCATGTTGCGCTGGAAGCCGGGCGGCAGCGGCTTTATCTGATGGGCCGGTTCCTCGGACATGGCTTCAGCAACCGCCTCTTACCGGCTTGTCGCCGAAGCGGGCGGGTCGGTGTTGACCTCCACCGAGGCGCTGGCGCCGATGCGGAAGGGATAATCCGGATCGATCGTCTCAAGTTTGATACGAACCGGTATGCGCTGTGTCACCTTCACCCAGTTGCCGGTCGTATTTTGCGCCGGCAAAAGCGAGAAAGAGGCGGCGGAGCTGAAACCGATACTCTCGACCACGCCTGAAAACGCCTTGTCGCCGTACATATCGAGCGTCACCTTGACCTGCTGTCCCGCCTTGATGCGGTCGACGTTGGTTTCCTTGAAATTCGCGTCGATCCACCAGACCCGCGAGTCAATGAAGGGAAAGAGATCGTCGCCGGAACTGACGACATCGCCCTGCCTCAGGGTCAGGTTGGTGACATATCCGTCCGCCGGCGCGACCACCGTGGTCCAGTCAAGGTTGAGCCGCGCTTCGGCCAGGGTCGCCTCGGCATCGTCGATCTTCGCCTGTATGACCTCCGGCGTTCCGTACTCCCTCTGTGCGACGGTCAGGTCCGCCCGCAGCGTGGCGAGTTTCGATTGTGCCGCGACCAGGCTGTTTTCAACCTCAATGCCTTTCAGAACGGGTTCCACGCCGTCACGCACCAGCGGCCTGGTGCTGTCGGCCAGCGACTTGCCCGTCTCGACGGCGGTCTTTTGTTCGGCGACTTGCGCCTCCGCGGCGGCCACCCTGGCCTTGCCGGCCTCGATTTCCTGATGAACAAGAACGAGATTGGCTTCCGCCGCCTTGAGCTGAGCCTCATACAGGCTTGGGTCGATCTGAAAGAGCTTGTCTCCGCTTTTCACAAACTGATTGTCCCGGACAAAGACCTCGGCGATTTCTCCGTCGACCTGAGGAGAAAGCCAGACATAGTTGGCATTGATATAGGCGTTCTGTGTCGAAGGATGGTCCCGCTCGAAATTCCAGTAGATATAGATCCCGAACATCAGCACGCCGCCAATCAAAAGCGCGCCGGCGACGATCAGGATCTCACGCAGCCTGCCGGGGCTTCGGTCATTCGCGTTGTCTGCCGCTTGAGCCTCTTTTTCAGCGTTCATAACATACCCCGTTTCGACTGCTTTGGCCGGTATCCAGTTTCGACGTCGATTCACATTATTGACACCCGGCACAAATGCAAACCGGCAGGTGTGCCGGACATGACTCGCACACTACCACCCTCCTGACAGTGTGTTGTCAGGAGGGTGGTGATTCAGCCTATCAAGCCCTTCCCATTCTTGCCTCCGGTCGCCATATTCGCTCCATGAACTCCAAAGACAGGAAAAACCGCCCGGACGGCTTCGGCGAGAGCCCTCAACCGCCGCTTGAAGGCACCCCGCTTTCCGGTGAGATCGGTTCCTGGGCGCAGGAAATTGCCGGTGAGGCAAAAAAGCCCTTGAAGACAAAATCGAAGGCGGGCCGCAAAACGACCGCCGGTCGCACGGCACGGGGCACCTCCATCGGCGGAAGCAAGGATCCGAAGACGCGCGCGGCCGCTGGCCTCAACCCGGTCGCAGGCCTCGATATCTCGCTTGAGGACGCGGAAGCCCTTGAGACAAAAGGAGGTAAAAGCCCGGCAAAGGCCAAAGGGGGAAAAAACCACGACACCTCCGGCGGCAGCGGCGTCACCGCGACGGTCGAGGCCCTGTCCAAACTGATTGAATCGGGAAACCCCCTGTTCAAGGACGGCCAGGCCTGGGTGCCGCACCGGCCGGCCCGTCCGGAGAAATCCGAGGGCGGTATCGCAATCCGCATGAAGACGGAATTCGAGCCCAGCGGCGATCAGCCGACGGCGATCGCCGACCTTGTCTCCGGCCTCGGCGACGACGACCGCACCCAGGTGCTTCTGGGCGTGACGGGTTCCGGCAAAACCTTCACCATGGCCAAGGTGATCGAGACAACCCAGCGCCCGGCGCTGATCCTGGCGCCGAACAAGACGCTTGCCGCCCAGCTCTACGGTGAATTCAGGAATTTCTTTCCCGGCAACGCCGTCGAGTATTTCGTATCCTACTACGACTACTATCAGCCGGAAGCCTATGTGCCGCGCTCCGACACCTATATCGAGAAGGAATCGTCGATCAACGAACAGATCGACCGCATGCGCCACTCGGCGACACGCGCGCTGATGGAGCGCGACGACGCAATCATCGTCGCTTCGGTCTCCTGCATCTACGGTATCGGTTCGGTCGAGACCTATACCGCGATGACGTTCCAGATGCAGATCGGCGACCGGATAGACCAGCGCCAGCTTCTCGCCGATCTCGTCGCCCAGCAATACCGGCGCTCGGACATGAATTTCGTGCGCGGCACCTTCCGTGTGCGCGGCGACACGATCGAGATTTTCCCGGCCCACCTTGAAGACCGTGCCTGGCGCATTTCCCTGTTCGGCGACGAAATCGATTCCATCACCGAGTTCGATCCGCTGACCGGGCAGAAAACCGACCAGCTCGAATCGGTCAAGATCTACGCCAATTCGCACTATGTCACGCCCCGCCCGACACTCAATCAGGCAATCAAGTCAATCCGCGAAGAGCTGGTCCACCGGCTGGCGGAACTGGAACGCACCGGCAGGCTGCTGGAGGCGCAAAGGCTTGAGCAGCGCACCCGCTACGATCTGGAGATGCTCGAGGCCACCGGCTCCTGCCAGGGCATCGAGAACTATTCGCGCTATCTGACGGGACGCGCACCGGGCGAGCCGCCGCCGACCCTGTTTGAGTATATCCCGGACAACGCTCTGATCTTCCTCGACGAAAGCCATGTGACAGTACCCCAGATCGGCACCATGTATCGCGGCGACTTCCGGCGCAAGGCAACGCTCGCCGAATACGGCTTCCGCCTGCCCTCCTGCATGGACAACCGGCCGCTGCGGTTCGAGGAGTGGGACGCCATGCGGCCTCAGACGGTTGCCGTGTCGGCCACGCCCGGCGGCTGGGAACTGGAACAGTCCGGCGGCGTCTTCGCCGAACAGGTCATCCGGCCCACCGGCCTGATCGATCCGCCCGTGGAAGTTCGTCCGGCCAAGAACCAGGTCGACGATGTTCTCGACGAGATTCGCCTGAAGACGCAGGAAGGTTACCGCACGCTGGTGACCGTCCTGACCAAGCGCATGGCTGAGGATCTGACCGAATATCTGCACGAACAGGGCGTGCGCGTGCGTTACATGCATTCCGACATCGATACGCTGGAGCGTATCGAGATTATCCGCGATCTCAGGCTCGGCGCCTTCGACGTGCTCGTCGGCATCAACCTGTTGCGCGAGGGTCTGGATATTCCCGAATGCGGGCTTGTGGCGATCCTCGACGCCGACAAGGAAGGTTTCCTGCGTTCCGAAACCTCGCTGGTCCAGACCATCGGCCGCGCGGCCCGCAATGTCGACGGCAAGGTCATTCTTTATGCGGACACGGTGACCGGCTCCATGGACCGGGCGATGACCGAGACCAACCGCCGGCGCGAGAAACAGATGGCGTGGAACAAGGAACACGGCATCACTCCGGAGAGCGTCAAGGCCCAGATCGCCGATATCCTCGACAGCGTCTACGAGCAGGATCATGTCCGCGCCGATATATCCGGCTTCAAGGAAACCGGCGAGATGATCGGCAACAACCTCGCCGCGCATCTTGAGGATCTGGAAAAGAAAATGCGCGATGCCGCCGCGGATCTCGATTTCGAGGAGGCCGCGCGCCTGCGCGACGAGATCAAACGGCTGCGGGAAACCGAACTCGCCGTCATGGACGACCCGCTCACCCGCCTCGAGAATGACATGGCGGCCAGCCCGAAGGCACAACGCCAACGCAAGGGAAAACCGCGCGGCCCCCTGCCCCGCAGCGAACGCGGCGGCTATTTCCAGAAGCCGACGCTCGACGATATGGGTCCGGGAACCGACATGGCCAAGCCGGTCAGGCGCGGCAAGATCGGCGCCGGCTCCCACGAGGCGGACGGCGAAAAGCGACGCCGGCAGATGACCCGCGGCAAGACCGGCAAACCCGGCCACTGACAAGACGGCCCCGAAGTCGGACCATCACAAATCCCTCAAGACATCGTGGCGCGACATCGCCCGCGCACCTATCGTCACAAAATGGGATAATGCGTCCTTTCCCTTCGACCGCTCCGCATTGCCCGAATAGGATGCGGGTTTCATCTTGCGGGGCATATCCTTGGCACGCACGAATGTGTGGAAGTGACCGTGTTCGCCGCTCTCCGGTCGATGGGCATGATAGTAGTATCGGGCGTGGGACTCGGAAGCATAGACGTCGCCCTTGGGATAATGCTCATCCCCATGGAATGTTCCTTGATGGGCAAGGCATTGACCGACGAGGTTCTGCCCCGGTTTCTTCAGCAACCGCAGCTTTTCCCTGACGGTGCGGCCCGCCTCGGCCAGCCGCTCCAGTTCGTTGTCCGATGCCGCGAGCAAGGCACCGGGCAGATCGAATGTCAACGGCGGGCTGCCCATGGCCTCTCCGTGCGGTGTGGCTGGGTCGGTGAATACAGCCCTATTTGACGCATATCGAGTCCGCCCGACAAGAACGACGCAATAACGAGCCCTTGAACAGGAGTTTACGCGACAAGCGGCTCACGCATGCGCACGCAGGCAAATGCTTCGGCGATGATCGCCGGGTCGGCATCCTCCCGGCCGGCACCGCCGGAAAGGATCTGCCGAAAGCGCCGTGCCCCCGGCAGGCCGTGAAACAGCCCGACCATGTGACGGGTCACATGGATCAGCCGGCCGCCGGAAGCGATGTGGCGGGCTGCATGCTCCATCATCGCATCGCGCACCGTCATCCAGTCGACCGTCCTGTTGTCTGCAAAGAACATCCGGTCAACATCGGCCAGCAGGCCGGCATTGTGATAGGCCGCACGCCCGAGCATGACGCCGTCGACATTCGGCAGCAGCGCCCCCGCGTGATTCAAATCTTCAATTCCGCCGTTTAAACCAATGAATCGGCTTGGATATTTTTGCTTAAGCCGGAACACACGATCATAGTCGAGCGGCGGGATATCACGGTTTTCCTTCGGACTGAGCCCCTGAAGCCAAGCCTTGCGCGCATGAACCCATAATGCGTCCGCACCCGCCGCAAAAACGGCGTCAGCCATAGTGTCGAGCGCCTCTTCCGGGTCCTGATCGTCAACCCCGAGGCGGCATTTGACCGTCACCGGGACCGCGACAGCCTCCCTTATCGCCTCGACACAGGCGGCGACGAGGTGCGGCTCGCGCATGAGACAGGCACCGAAGCGCCCGGATTTCACCCGGTCGGACGGGCACCCGACATTGAGATTGATCTCGTCATAGCCCTCGCCCGCAACGATGCGGCTCGCGGCGGCCAGTTTCTCCGGTTCGCAGCCGCCCAACTGCAGGGCAACCGGATGCTCCACCGGGTCGAAACCGATAATCTTGTCCCGATCGCCGTGAATGACCGCATCGGCCACCACCATCTCGGTATAAAGCAGCGCCCGCTTCGTCAGCAGCCGGTGCATATACCGGCAATGCCGATCCGTCCAATCCATCATCGGCGCGACGGCGAAACGGCGATCTGCGAAGAACTGAGATTTCCTTTCTTTTTCCACCACTTAGTCCATATTTCTCATTTTTACTCTTGCCTCGTTTCGGCTCATTTCGTACCTTTTTACCCGGAAAGTACAACAAATGTCGTACCGATATGGGCACTATCGTAAAGCGTTCACGCAAGGACGGATCTGTAGCATGGCTCGCGCAGATTGTCATAAAGCGCGGCGGCAAGATCGTTCTGCGTGAGAACAAAACCTTCGAACTCCGGTCGACGGCCAACGCCTGGCTCAGCCAACGCGAAGATCAGCTTGGACAACCTGGCGCGCTTGAAGCCGCACTCAAATCCAAGTCGAGCGGGAACCAGGACCCAACGCTCTCGGACGCGATAGACCTCTATATACGTGAAAGCAATAAAAAGATCGGGCGCACGAAAGCGCAGGTGCTCAGGAGCATCAAGGATTTCGATATCGCCGACAAAACATGTGCCTCGATCACCAGCGCCGATATTGTCGCATTCGCGCGCGAGAAACTCGCGAGTGGTGTTCAGCCGCAGACTGTTTCGAATTATCTCTCTCACCTCGGCGCTGTGTTTGCGATCGCCCGCCCTGCCTGGGACTACCCTCTTGACCGGCAAGCCATGCAAGACGCCTGGATCGTCGCCGACCGGCTGGGTCTAACCACAAAGAGCCGTGAACGCGATCGTCGACCAACCCTCGACGAACTCGATAAGCTCATGCAGCATTTCAAGGATCGGTCGGCTGCCAGACCGTCCTCGATTCCGATGCACCGGATCATTGCCTTCGCCATCTTCTCAACCCGCCGGCAGGAGGAGATCATCCGGATCACCTGGAAAGACCTGGACAAGGAAGGCCGGCGCGTACTTGTACGTGATATGAAAAATCCGGGTCAGAAGATCGGCAACGATGTGTGGTGCGACCTGCAGGAGGAAGCGCTTTCAATCGTCCAGGCAATGCCCAAAGTCGCCGAACAGATATTCCCCTACACGACGGACGCGATCGGCGCGTCTTTCACACGAGCCTGCAAGCTTTTGGGCATCACCGATCTTCGTTTCCATGATCTACGACACGACGGTGTTTCCAGACTGTTCGAGCTTGGCTTCAATATCCCCAAGGTCGCAAGCAACTCCGGGCACCGTTCGTAGACGTCGCTCAAGCGCTATACGCATCTGCAGCAGACAGGCGACAAGTACGACGGCTGGAAGTGGTTCACGGAGGTGACTAAGAAGGACCCTGCCCTGAAACTCGTGCAACACGGCCAGTTCCCGCGGAGGCGACGTTCCCAGCGAACTGTCGGTAGCTCCTAATTCCAATGATCGCGGCAACTCAGAGGGCGCAGTCAACGAAACGAAGACCGTTGCATGCCACCTTCAAAGTACACGGTGAGAATGTCATGCCGTTTTGATATGATACCAGAGACAGCTTCGCGCGAGGCATCCCGATAGACACATGCTGCTCCCTCGTTGAGCTAACGACGTTTATTTGGTTGCAAAGGGCCCGGAACCACCGATCCCGACATTCGCTCAAAGCCGCTATATGCCAGATGCTTAGGCACCGGTGAAACGAATCATACTTGTTGAAAGCTCGCCTGAAACAGAGTCGCCGTCAGCGAGACATGAGCATCCAGTGGCGGATACAATTCGAACGCTCTCGGTTCGCGTGAAAAGTTCCAGAGGCGAAACAGACGCCATTCGGTACGCCGCTCGTCGGCGACGGCTAATTCGTTGCGTGTAATCTGAAAGGGGGTTCGCTCCCAGCCGTTTGTCGTCTTTACCTCGATCAATCGCTCCTTCCCGTCTGGCGAGAAGCTCGCAATGTCGTAACCCGCGCCATCACCATCTTCTTCAGATACCCAGCGTATCTTTTTAGCAAGATCGCGGCGGCCTGCACTGCTCAGGACAAATCGTTCATGCTCCAGGACACGTTCCTCGCCAGCCAGTCCGAGAGCCCGGTTTCGTTTGTCTCTGCCGGCGACGTCGAACTTCCGAGCGATATGTAGCATTTGCTCCAATTCCTTTGGCGGCGGTTGGTTCGACATCGTGGGTGGAGGTCCGATCCAAAGCTTTGCGTTCTCACGGAGTTCTTGCGTCGGATGGGTGTCAAGGACCTTGGCGCGCCAGTCCGGATTTCGCGCAAGCCAACGGACCACGGCATCAATGAGCGACAACTGGAAATGAAACGCCGGCTTGTATCCAGGAATCCAGTCTTCACCAAGCCCCTTCAGCACGGCACTGATGTTCTGGTGTTTGAACTCGACCGACTTGCGCGACCGTTCAATCCTCGTTCTTAGTTGCTGGTTACAGTCGGACTTGCTGTAGGGCCGATTGGCGATATCGTCAGCCAGCATCGCAAAGTAATCGGCAACAATTATATCGTTTTCGGCATCTGACCATGGTCGATTCGACATCTCGCCAGGTTAGGAGGATACGATCCCTTTGTCATCGGTCACCAAAGCCCACGCTTCATCGTCACCTCGCTGAAGCCGGATCAATGGCAGGCGCAGGCCCTT
>NZ_CFHWAF010000086.1:0-19811 GCF_984452065.1 Hoeflea sp.
GAGGACAAAGTCGAGCTTTTCTCGCAACTTGCCGCCTCGGCCCGCTGTTCGCGCACCCTTTTGTCGCGGCAGCTCCTGTCGTGCGGCCTCTATGCCGGTCAGGATGCGGTTATTCTGGCGCTGGACGCGGAGGACGGGCTTTCATTGTCGGTCATCGCGGAGCGTCTGGGCGTGAGGGCGCCGACGATGACAAAGACGATTAACCGGCTTGCGGCCCAGGGTTTCGTCGACAAAAGGGATTCGCGATCGGATGCACGCCTGTCGCATGTCTATCTGACGGAGGCGGGACGCGAGGCAGTGAAATCGGTCAGGAAGGCGATCCGGAAATCGCAAAAACTAGCCCTGCAGGAGATGAGCGCCAAGGATGTCAAATCCCTGGCAAAGCTGCTGCGGCGTGTCGAGCAGAACATAGCGTCAGCCCTCGGGTAAGGCGGCCTTCGGCCATCTCTTTTAAAATTTCGGGTTTCAATTTAAAACGGGCGGATTGAGGGGTCGTTTCAAGGTCGCGCTGGCGGCCGCGCTGCCAAGGGGTGTGGTTCTTGGGCCAAAAGGTCAAACTGTCAACAATTGCGGATTCTCTTGGCTTGTCGACCGCAACCGTGTCCCTGGCATTGCGCGACAGCCCGCTGGTCGCCGATTCGACGCGTGAGCGGATCAAGGAACAGGCCCAGGCGCTCGGCTATATCTACAACCGCCGCGCGGCCAGCCTGCGCACGTCACGTTCCGGCATTATCGGCGTTGTCGTCCACGACATCATGAACCCCTTCTATGCGGAGATCCTGCGCGCCATCGAGAGCGAGCTCGACCGCAACCGGCAGACCTTCATTCTGTCCAATCACTACGATTCGGTCGAAAAACAGCGCAACTTCATCGAAACGCTGCTTCAGCTCGGCGGTGACGGGGTCATCATGTCGCCGGCTATCGGAACGCCCAGGAGCGACATTGAGCTCGCCGAAGACAACGGTATGCCGGCGATCCTGATTGCCCGCTCCGTCGACGAGGTCGATGTCCCGACCTATCGCGGCGACGACGCCTACGGGATTGCCCTGGCGACCAACCATCTGATCGGCCTCGGCCATCGCTGCATCGCCATGGTTGGCGGTACCGACCAGACATCCACGGGGCGTCATCGCTACCAGGGCTATGTGCAGGCCTTGCAAAAGGCCAATATCGATGTCGATCCGGATCTGAGAATACCGGGGCCGCGCACCAAACAGGCGGGTTTCGAAGCGGCGGTCAATTTCCTCTCCTTGCCGCAAAAGCCGACCGCCGCCGTGTGCTGGAACGATCTCGTCGCCATCGGATTGATGAACGGGATCGCGCGCGCCGGGCTGGTGCCGGGCCAGGACATTTCCGTTACGGGCTATGACGATCTTGAAGAAGCCTCGATCGCGACGCCGTCGCTGACGACGGTGTGGAACGGCCAGGCGGAAGTCGGCCGGATGGCGGCGCGCGCCCTGCTCGACAAGCTGAACGGATCGAAGGATGCGGACGGTCTGCACCTTATTCGTCCCGAAATGCGCATCCGGCAATCGACCTCGCCGCTGAAATGACCGTTGGAGCGGGCTTTGAGGCCGGCATGAGCATCCGGGAAAGGCTTGTGCGGTCGTTTGCATGGGCGGCGACAAGGTGTAGTCTTGAGGAAGACCCGCACGGCCTGCTATTTGCGGGGTCCGGCTACCCGTAGAACCCGACAGGAGGACAAGCATGAACCGTCGCTCATTCATCAAGAGGGCGGGTGCGGCAGGCACCGGCGCGGCAGCTTCCGTGGCGCTGGCGGCGCCGGCGATCGCGCAGTCGCAGCTGGTCGTGACATGGCAGCTTTCGTCGGGATATCCCAAACTGCTCGATACGATTTACGGCGCTGCCGTGATCTTTGCCGATACGGTGCGGGAACTGACGGACGGCAAATTCGATATCAAGGTCTTTTCGGCAGGAGAAATCGTTGATACCGCCGGCGGGCTTGAGGCGGTGCAGGAAGGAAAGATAGATATCGCCAGCACGGCCTCCAATTATTTCTGGGAAAAGGACCCGGCTTTTGCATTTGGAACCGGTGTGCCCTTCGGCCTCAATCAGCGGATGATGAATGCCTGGCTTTACGAGGGCGGCGGTCTCGAACTGCTCAACGGGTTCTACAGGAAGTTCAACATTATCGGTTTTCCGAGCGGCAATACCGGCTCGCAGATGGGCGGCTGGTTCCGCCGGGAAATCAATTCGCTCGACGATCTTGAGGGCCTGAAGTTCCGCATCAGCGGATTCGGCGGCACCATCATCGAAAAAATCGGGGTCCAGCCGGTCGACCTGCCGCCGGAACGGATCTACGGCGCGCTGGAGAACGGAACGATCGATGCGGCCGAGTTCGTCGGCCCCTATGACGACGACAAGCTCGGCCTCAACCGGGTGGCCAAATACTACTACTATCCCGGATGGTGGGAAGGCGGCGTGACGCTGATGAACCTGATCAATCTGGACAAGTGGAATGCGCTGCCAAAGCCCTATCAGGCGGCGATCCGCAGCGCGTCGGCTCAGGCCAATGCCACAATGATCGCGCGCTACGATGCGCTCAATCCGCCGACGCTGCGCCAGCTGGTGCAGTTCGGCACCGTCCTCAGGCCCTATTCACATGACATCATGCTTGCCTGTTTCAACACCGCCGAGGAAACCTATAAGGAACTCGCCTCGGACAATGCCGATTTCAAGGCCCTGCTCGATTCCTATATGGGCTACCGGCGCGATGCCTATCTCTGGTTCCAGTTGTCGGAATATGCACAGGATGCTTTCCTCATGCTGCAACAAAGGGCCGGGCGCCTGTGATGCGCGGAAGACATCCGGTCCAATCAAATCTTTTGCCATACGGAGAAAACCGGTGACCGGCCTTTCAAGGACGGCGATGTTTGCCCTTGGATTTGCGCTCACGGCTGTTGCGGGACCTGCGGTCCCGGCCCAGGCAAGTGACCTCATGAGCATATGCTCGGCGGATATCGCGTCGCAATGCAAGGGCGTTGCCGAAGGGCGTGGCCGGATATCCGCCTGCCTTTATGCCCACAGCGACAAACTTTCTCCGGCCTGCGGACCGGAATTGGCCAAAGCCACCCACAGCTCGATGTTCAAACGCTTCATTCCGGCCGATATCCGGAACCTGAACGACACGCCCTACGAGGCGACCCTCAGGAAGGGATGTGCCGCGGACATCAAGTCCCTGTGTTCGGCCGTGGCACCCGGGGAGGACCGGCTTTTGGCCTGTCTTTATGCATGGAATGACCGGGTGAGCAAAGGCTGCATGGCTGAAGCAAAGACGGTGTTTGAGCACCTGAAGTGACCGCTGAGGAGCGACCGTCCGTTTCGTTGTTGGCCTGAAGCGGTCCGGCTTGTCACCACGGTGCGGTAACGCCAAAAAACAGATCGCGTGAGCCGGCCGACGGTTGCGGCGCACAATCGATTTCATTTGACGTGCAGACGCCGAGACCCAAAATAAGCCAAGAGCCTTAACGGCGGAACGATGCCGGCCTTCCGGGCTGTGCTGCGGAGGACTGGATGACACTGCACGACGTCTCGCTGGACGACAAATACGATTTATCCAAAAACAGGATATTCGTGACCGGAACGCAGGCCGTGGTCCGCCTTCTGCTGATGCAGAAGGCGCTCGACCGCAGGGCCGGTCTGAACACGGCGGGCTTCGTTTCCGGTTACCGCGGTTCGCCGCTCGGTGCGCTCGATCAGCAGTTGTTTCTGGCCAAGCGGCAATTGGAGCCAAGCGATGTCGTTTTCCACCCGGGTCTCAATGAGGAACTGGCGGCGACCGCCTGCTGGGGCACGCAGCAGGCCGAACTTGACGGACACGGCAAATATGACGGCGTCTTTTCGGTCTGGTACGGCAAGGGGCCCGGCGTCGACCGTTCCGGCGATGTCTTCCGTCACGCCAACCTCGCCGGCACGTCGCCGCATGGCGGTGTTCTGGCCCTGATGGGCGATGACCATACCGCCGAATCCTCCACCAATGCGCATCAGACCGAGCTTCTGTTCGTCGACACGATGATCCCGATCCTCAACCCCGCCGGGGTGCAGGAAATCATCGATTACGGCCTTTACGGTTTCGCCCTTTCGCGGTTTGCCGGTACCTGGACGGCGCTCAAATGCGTGAAGGACAATGTGGAATCGACCGGCTCCGTCGAGGCGGGCCTTGACCGGCTCGATATCGTGCTGCCGGACTTCGACATGCCGCCCGGCGGGCTGAACATCCGGCTGGGCGAGCTCGATTTTCTCGGGCAGGAAGCGCGTCTGCACGAATACAAACGCGACGCGGTGAGCGCCTTCATCCGCGCCAACGGGCTCAACAGGACGATCTGGGACGGCGGCCAGAACGCCAGGATCGGCATCATCAGCGTCGGCAAGAGCTATCTCGACGTGCGTCAGAGCCTTGCCGATCTCGGCATCGACGGCGAGGCGGCAAACCGGCTCGGCATAAGGCTGATGAAGGTGGCGGCGCCGTGGCCGCTGGGGCGGGAGGACTTTCGGCCGTTCGTCGCCGGGCTCGAGACGGTCATCGTCGTTGAGGAAAAGCGCTCGCTGATCGAAGCGCAGCTGCGCGAGGCCCTTTACGGCACCGCGCATCAGCCGGTCGTGGTCGGCAAGCGCGACGAGAACGACGCCTGGCTCTTTCCGGTGAAAGGCGCGCTTGATCCGAACGACATTTCCGTCGCGATCGGCGAGCGGGTCCTGAAGATCGCGGGCCATTCCGAGGAAATCGACAGCCGCGTCAAACGCATTCGCCAGGCCCAGGCGATGCTGGCCGACATGACGGACATCGCCGTGCGCACGCCGTATTTCTGCTCCGGATGCCCGCACAACAGTTCAACACGCGTTCCGGAAGGATCGAAAGCGGCTGCGGGGATCGGATGTCATTTCATGGCCATCTGGATGGACCGGGATACCCAGGGCTTCACCCAGATGGGCGGGGAGGGCGCCCAGTGGGTCGGTCAGCAGCCGTTCAGCGAGACACCGCATATCTTTCAGAACATCGGCGACGGAACCTACAACCACTCCGGCATTCTGGCTCTGCGCTTTGCCGTTACGGCCGGTGCGGACGTGACGTACAAGATCCTCTTTAACGATGCCGTGGCCATGACCGGCGGTCAGCAGCTCGAGGGCGGGCTGACGGTCGACGCCATTGCCCGCCAGGTGCGGGCGGAAGGCGTTGAGCGGATCGCCGTCGTCTCGGATGAGCCGGACAAATATCCGACCGGGATGGACTGGCCGGCCCGGGCCAGCTTCCATCACCGCTCCGAGCTTGATGCGGTTCAAAGGGAATTGCGCGAGGTCAAAGGCGTCAGCGTGCTGCTTTACGACCAGACCTGCGCGGCGGAGAAGCGGCGGCGGCGCAAACGCGGCACATTCCCCGACCCCGACCGCCGTGTGGTTATCAACGAACTTGTATGCGAGGGCTGCGGCGACTGCGGCATCCAGTCGAATTGCGTCTCGGTCCAGCCGGTTGAAACGGAGTTCGGCCGCAAACGGCGTATCGATCAGTCAAGCTGCAACAAGGATTTTTCCTGCCTTGAAGGCTTCTGCCCGTCCTTCGTCACCGTTCATGGCGGCAAAATCCGCAAGGCCGGCGCAACCGTTGATGGCGGCGATCCGCTTGACGGTGTTCCCGACGCGGTGGCGGCGCCGATCGAAGACGGCTGGGCTTGCGTGATCACCGGCGTCGGCGGGACCGGCGTCGTGACCATCGGCGCGATCCTCGGCATGGCTGCCCATATCGAGGGAAAGGGCTGCGGCATGATCGATATGGCGGGCCTGGCGCAGAAGGGCGGCGCGGTGTTTTCCCATGTGCGGATCGCGGCCAGGCCCGAGGATATCGCCGCCATTCGTGTGCCGGCCGGCAAGGCGGATCTTGTGCTCGGCTGCGATCTGGTGGTGTCCGGATCGCGCAAGGTGCTGGCCTCGGTTCGCGAGAACGAGACGCTGTTCGTGGCCAACACCGCAGAGATCATGCCGGGGGATTTTGCCCGCAATGCGGACTTCTCCCTGCCGGTGGAGCGCCTCAAGCGCGAGATCGTCAAAACGGCCGGTGAGGATCGTACGGTCTATTTTGACGGAACGGCGGCGGCGAATGTGCTGTTCGGAAACGCAATTGCCGCCAACATGTTCATGCTTGGCCTTGCCGCGCAACGGGGCGGTCTGCCGGTATCGGTGGCTTCGATAGAGCAGGCGATCGTCCTGAACGGACAGGCCGCACAGATGAATATCGCGGCTTTGCGATGGGGCCGGCGCGCCGCACATGATCCGCAATCGGTCCGCGATCTGATTGCAGCGGCGCACAAGCCGGACCGGTCTCATCTGTTCTCGAAGGGCCCGCAGGAAACGATCGACAGGCGGGTGGAGTTCCTCACGGCCTATCAGAGCAGGCATTATGCGGAACGCTATCTCGAACGTGTCGAAAGGGTCAAAGCGGCCGACGAAAAGCTGACCGGCGCGGCCGGCCGCCTGACCGACGCGGCGGCGCGCAACCTTTTCAAGCTGATGGCGATCAAGGACGAATACGAGGTGGCGCGGCTCTTTACCGACGGCTCGTTTTCCCGGCAACTGCATGACCAGTTCGAAAGCTGGGACCGGCTGGAGTTTCATCTCGCACCGCCTGTTCTGGCCGGGGCGGAGGAAAACGGGCGACCCCGCAAGCGCCGGTTCGGCCCGTGGATGTTGCGGGCCTTCGCGCTTCTTTCCGCGGTCAGACGGATCCGCGGAACGCCGTTCGACATCTTTGCCCTGCAGGAGGAGCGGAAGCGGGAACGCCGTCTCCTGAGTGATTATGAGCGCCTTCTGGATGAGGTCTGCGGGACCATCTCGAAGGACAATTACGACGCTGCGGTTGCTCTTCTCGACTATCCGCAGCGCATTCGCGGTTATGGCCCGGTCAAGGACCGGTCCGTTTCCGATCTGCAGGGTGAACTTGAAAATCTCAAGAAGGCTTATTCCGCCGGGGGCGCGGGCTTGTCTCAGGCGGCCGAATAAAACACTGAGAAATACAGTGGCGCCAAACAAATACAACCGTAGTATAAGTGCATGTATCTAAGGTTGTATTTGAGGATCGCCGGGGGCGTCTCAAGTCTTCCTTAATGCTTTTGCGATAACTCATAATCTACATTGCATGGAATGAAGTTTATGGGTGGAAAGAAGCCGCAACAGATCCCAGCGGATGTTTATTTGTCGTTTGTCCGGTCCTTATACGGGAACCGTATGACGCTGCGTGCGGGCATGATCGCGCATGTCTCGATCTGTCTGTTGATTTACATGAAGCTGGGTGATCCGGCTTATCTGATATTCGGTGGCATTATTCTCGCTGTCTGGGTGGGCCGTTTCTATCTCATGACGCGGTTTGATCTGGTTGATGTGTGCGTCGGCGATATAACCACGATTGCCCGTTGGGAGAGGCGTTCGATTATCGCCGCCGGCATGACGACGCTTATGCTGGGATTGCTGACAGGCTATAGTTTCCTGTTCACCCAAGATACCTTTGCCCAAATAGCCGGTCTATCCGTTGCGCTCAGTGCAATGGTGTCCGTTGTCGGCCGCAACTTTGGTACGAAGATCAATGTATACGTGGTCACCTTGGCCGCGTGCATTCCGATCATGGTGAGCCTGTTGCTGACGGGCAATCTTTACATGGGCTTGCTTGCCATTTTGATCATACCGCTGGTGCTCACCACAATATCGATGGCAAACGGAGTTCGCGAGTTCCTTTTTGAGAACGTCCTCAGTCGGCGTGAAATCGCGATCATCGCCGATCGTTTCAACGCCGCGCTCAACAATATGCCACATGGTTTGTTCATGCTGGACGAGAATGCCCGGATTGTGGTCGCGAACAGGAAGGCGGCCGAGCTTCTGGCCACCGGCAGCAGGGATGCGCTGTCCGGACACACCCTTGCGGCGGTTCTCAGATACGGCGTCCGAAAGTCTGTGATCACCGCGGACCGGGCGCGGATCATCCAGCTTCAACTCCAGGCGCTGATCGACGGTGAAGAAAGCCGCGCGCTGGTTTACTTCTCGGATGAACTCTATCTCGAATTCAGCGCCAAGCGCCGCAAGAACAGCGGTGTCGTGCTTATTTTCGAGGATGTGACGGCGCGCATCAAAGCGGAAGAAAAGATCGTCCACATGGCGCGCTATGACAGCCTGACCGGCCTTTCGAACCGCGGCTATTTCTCCGAGACCGTCGAGAAGGCGGTTCGGAAAATGGACGAGAACGAAAAATTCGCGCTCGCCGTCATCGATCTCGACGATTTCAAACATGTCAACGATACCAGCGGTCATATGATGGGCGACCGGCTGCTGTGTGCCATATCGGCCCGGCTGAGCAGCATTGCCTCAGACAATATGACCCTGTCGCGCTTCGGCGGCGACGAGTTCGTCATTTTCATCCGTGACGTGCGCGACGAGGCCCATATCGACGAGATCATGTCGACACTGTTCACGGCGCTGCGCGGCACTTATCTGATCAACGGAAACCGTTTGTTCGTCAGTTTGAGTGCGGGCATCGTCATCGGCACCAAGGCCGAGTTTCGCCTCGACGACCTGCAGATCAAGGCGGACCTAGCGCTCTACGAGACAAAGCATCAAGACAAGAACAGCTGGGTGCTCTTTGCCGACGAGATGGATGAGAAATACACACGCCGCCAGAAGCTCAAGGCAGCGCTGCGCGATGCCGTGCGTGAAAAATCCTTCAGTGTCGCCTATCAGCCGATGTTCACGGTCGATACGGTCGAGGTCGCCTGCTGCGAGGCGCTCTCGCGCTGGTATCATCCCGAATTCGGCGCGGTATCGCCGGCAACATACATCCCGCTTGCAGAGGAAATGGGCATCGTCGGCGAACTGACGCGTCACGTGCTGATGGTCGCCTGCAGCGATTGCGCGGGCTGGCCCAACGGTTCGGCCGTATCGGTCAATCTGTCCGCCAATGATCTGCGCAACCAGGACATCGTCTCGATGGTCACCGATGCGCTCAAGGCGTCCGGGCTTGAAGCCGGACGGTTGCAGGTGGAGGTGACGGAGAGCGCTTTTGTCCAGGATGCCGCCAAGGCCAAAGCCATACTCAAGGAGCTTCACGCCAAGGGCGTGACAATCGCCATCGATGATTTCGGAACCGGCTATTCGAGTCTGAGCTATCTGCATCTCCTGCCGCTCGACAAGGTCAAGATCGACCGCTCATTCGTCTGCGACATCGCCAATGACGAACGTATGCTCAAACTGCTGAAGGGCGTCGTCCATCTTTCCCGGGAATTGGGCCTGGAGATTGTCATTGAGGGCGTCGAGACGGAAGAGCAGCTGGAACTCATCCGCTCGACCAAGAGCGCGGATCTCATCCAGGGCTTCATCTTCGGCATGCCGATGCCCAGCAGCGGCATATCGGAATTGACCTCACTCGGAGCCAACAAGAAAGGCCGCGCGGCTGCCGCGTGGTGACGTTGCGGAAATTATCCGGTTTCAGAGCATTCCCGGCGTGACACCCGTGTTGCTGCTTGTGGGTCATCTGCGGCCGAAGATCCTCGGTATGAAACGGCCTGTTCTTGCCTTGTATGCGGCATATTCCTCGGCCATCGGGGTGGAGGCGAATTTCTCTTCCTCGCCCCGCGCGGCGGCCCAGTAAGTCACGATGATTGCGGCCAGCGGCACCAGTGCCCAGGGGCTCCACGTGCCGATTGCCCAGCCGGACCAGAGTAAAAGATAAGATGAATAGAAGGGATGCCTGACAAGGGAGTAGGGGCCCGTCATCAACAGGCTTGCGGGCAGCTTCTCATCGAAGGCGGCAAGAAGCCCGGCTTTGGACGACTCGCGTATCGTTGCCCAAAAGAGCAGGGCGCTCGCGATCAGCATGACCAGGGAAACCAGTTGCGGGATGATCGGCTGGTTTCCGTAGAAAGTCAGGCCTATCATTAACAACAGGCTAAACAATACAAGCAGTGAGAGCATGTTCATGCCCTTGGGCATCTGCTTGACGTCTACGTCGAAATGGCACCGCATCGACCACACATGCGCTGCCAGAATCCCCACTGCAAGCAGGCAAACCAGCCCATCCAGCAACATCGCTCACTCCCAAAACAACGACGATCTTTATTCAACCAGCAATAGAATCATTCACGTTTCTATACCGTGCGTTCCCCTATCTAACCAATAAATCCGAACATGCAAGCTTAGGCAAATATTAAACGCCATCTGTTAAATTCCACAGAGCTGAAAGCCGTTGCAAACCCTGGCGTGGAGGTGGGATTTGACAAAGATTATGCCGACCGTTTCAAGCGACAAAGCGTCGCTGTCCTATATGGACAGAGCGGGCGACGGCATGCCGATTCTGTTCCTGCATGGTTCGGGATTTTCAAAGGGGGTTTTCAGCCAGCAATTCGAAAGCGAGGAACTCGCCGGCCACCGGCTGATCGCCGTTGATCTGCCCGGTCACGGAGCATCGCCGGACGCGGACGACCCGCGGGCCACCTACTCCTATGAGGGCTTTGCCGCCGCCGTGACCGCATTTGTCCGGGAAATAGGGCTGGACCGCTGCGTGGTCGTCGGATGGTCGCTGGGTGGGCATATCGCGTACGAGATGCTGGGCGACGTATCGCAGGTGGCAGGTGTTCTGGCTTTTGGCGCTCCTCCTGTGAGCGGAGGTCCGCTTGGTCTTATCCGTTCCCTGCACATATCCAGAAATCTGCTTTTGGTCTCCAAGGGTACATTCACCGAGGCGGATGCAATGCGCTTTGAGAACGCTTGCCTCGGCGGATTGCGTGCTGGCGAGTTTGTGGAAACACTGCAACGGACCGATGAAAGGATGCGACCCAGCCTTTCTCGTAATGTTATGGGAAATCCGGACAATGATCAGCGCACGGGTGTCGAGACTTCCGGCACGCCGGTATGCCTTCTGCACGGACGACGCGATCCTATTGTACGCATGAGTTACATGCAGTCGCTTTCTGGACCGGGGCTGTTTGAGGGGCATACGATCATCTTCAATGAGTCCGGACATGCGCCCTTCCTAGATGCTCAGGAAAGATTCAATCGTCTGCTCCGCCGCTTTGCCGATGCCGTCGAGCGCGACAGCGGATCGGACCTTCGCGACATCAAACACCTCTATCGTCTTGTTGGCTGAAGATCTGCTATTAGAGCATCCGCTTTGCCCGATGCTCTAGCTGCTGTTCTCGAACGCTGCTTCGGGAACACGCAATAGAGACAGATGCCCATTCCCGCTATTTGAACGGATGTTTCGCGTTTGGCTGCGATAAAGGCGCGGCCGCTCTGTCTGCCCGTTAACCTTAACATAAAATTAACAGCCGGTTCCTTTTGATTTAACTTTTAATATTTGCTTCTATCCGCTACCGTTATCTTACTGTTAACCAATGCGGGGCGGGGTTTATGGCATCTCCCAAATCCACTTCTGACTTTGCGTCTAGAGTGTTAGATGTGATGGAGCGGGTAGAGTACCGCAGGATTGTGACGGCGGAGGACATGGAAGATGTCTCACAGCTGAGAATAAAGGCCTATAAGAAGGCAAAGATGCACGTGCCGCCGCCGGGTCAGCTGTTTGTCGATGACAGTGATTTCGATCCGCAGGCGTTTGTCTACGGAATATACTGTGAGGAGCGGCTGATCAGTACAATTCGTGTACACCACGTCACGCCCGCTCACCGTGTGAGTCCAAGTCGGCATCTCTTTCCGGAGACAGTTGATACACTTTTAGACTCAGGTTTGTCTCTCATCGACCCGGTCAGGCATGCGTCGGACCCGGAGGTCTTTGATGATCTGCCGGCCCTGCCATATCTGACGCTTAGAATTGCCACCATGGCCTGCGAGTATTTTGGAGCGGATCGTTGCCTGTCGCTGGTTCCGCCGCGGCACTATCCATTTTATAAGCGGGTATTCCGGTCGATGGAGGCAGCGCCTCCGATCATTAACACACCAGGCTATGATATCGACCTCGGGCTTCTGGTCGCACACGTTTCGACCGAGTTGCCGAAAGTTTACGAACGTTATCCCTTCTTCCGCTCGCAGCCCTTCGAGCGGCGGATGATGTTTGCACCGCAGGAAGAACTCGGCACAATGCCCCTGACCATCATACCGACGGCCCGCTACCTGCAGGCTGCCTCCTGAGATTGTGATTCCGGGCGGCCGGGACCGCCCGGTTTGCACGCCCGATATGGGCGGTCATGTGCCGCATGCGGCCTTTTTCCGGCACGACTTGCCCCGACGGGCGGCATTGTGTATTCGAGGCTGCAAGCTTTGCCAGTGTCCGCCGGCGCCTGCCGGCTATTTGGACGGCAAAGGGATTTGAGGCAGGAAACGTCCGTGCGATGATCGGACGCAACCGGTTTGGCAGGGGAGTGTCTTGATGGCCGAGCAGAATACCGGACCCGTCGAAACGGGAGCCGAGATGGATTACCCGGAACACGAAAAAACATACAAGATGTTCCTCGACCTGACCAAGTTCAGCACGCTTTTCTGTGTCGTCATCCTGATCGCCATGGCGTTCGGTTTCTTTACCTCGGCCGGTTTCATCACTGCCACGCTGCTGGCAATCATCCTATTCGCAGTCGGTTTTTACGTGCTGAAATAGGCCGGTCACGGCCTGTTGCCGGCGTATTGCTGCAGCTGTGCGGCCGCGGCGGGTCTTGGCGCGATGTCAGATCACAGGGAGTGAAGAGTGGCTAGCACCGTTTTCATTGCAAAAGAATCCCATCCGGACGAATCCCGGGTTGCCGCATCCGTCGACTCCGTCAGGAAAATGACCTCGCTCGGTCTGAACGTGGCGGTTCAAAAGGGCGCCGGCGCCGGCTCGCAGATACCCGACGAAGCATTTGCCGAAGCCGGCGCAAAACTGACCATCGCAACGGGCGCAAAATCGGCCGATGTGGTCCTCAAGGTCCGCCGGCCGACGGATCAGGAGTTCAAGTCCTACAAGAAGGGCGCCGTCGTTATCTGCATTATGGACCCCTATGGCCATGAGAAGGCTCTCGGGGCGCTCGCCGAGGCAGGTCTGTCCTGCTTCGCGATGGAACTGATGCCGCGCATTACCCGCGCGCAGGTCATGGATGTGCTTTCCTCGCAGGCAAACCTTGCCGGCTATCAGGCGGTCATCGACGCGACGCATGAATTCGGCCGGGCATTGCCGATGATGATGACGGCCGCGGGGACCGTCCCGGCTGCCAAGGTGTTCGTGATGGGTGCGGGTGTCGCCGGTTTGCAGGCCATTGCGACAGCGCGCAGGCTGGGCGCCGTCGTCTCCGCCACCGATGTGCGCCCGGCGGCCAAGGAGCAGGTCGCCTCGCTCGGCGCGAAGTTCATCGCCGTCGAGGACGAAGAGTTCAAGGCGGCCGAAACGGCGGGCGGATACGCCAAGGAAATGTCCAGGGAATATCAGGCCAAGCAGGCCGAACTGGTGGCCGACCATATCGCCAAGCAGGACATCGTGATCACCACGGCGCTGATACCGGGACGGCCGGCGCCGAAGCTCGTCAGCAAGGCGATGCTGAAATCGATGCGGCCCGGATCGCTCTGCGTCGACCTTGCGGTCGAACGCGGCGGCAATGTCGAAGGCGCCAAGGCGGGCGAGATCGCCGAGGTCGAGGGTGTCCGGGTCATCGGCTACAACAATGTGCCGGGCCGGATCGCCGCCAGCGCTTCGCAGCTCTATGCAAGGAACCTGCTTTCCTTCCTCGAAACGATGATCGACAAGGATGAAAAGACGCTGGCGATCGATATGGAAGACGAACTCGTCAAGGCCACCATGCTGACCCATGACGGAGAGATTGTGCACCCGGGTTTCGGCGGTGCCGATGATTCAAAGGGGGATGCGTGATGGCAAATTCCGCAGTCGAAAACGCACTGGACAATCTGGAGTCCGCGACGCAGGCCGTGCGGCAGGCCGTGACCGACATGCCGGCGGTCGCCGATGCCGCGGGAGCGGCAGCGCACGGTGCGACCGGCGGTGCGGTTGATCCGTTCATATTCCGCTTCGCCATCTTCGTACTGGCGATCTTTGTCGGTTACTACGTGGTCTGGTCGGTGACGCCGGCGCTGCATACGCCGCTGATGGCGGTCACCAACGCCATCTCGTCGGTGATCGTCGTCGGGGCGCTTCTGGCCGTCGGCATATCGGCCAGCGGTCTGGCGAGCGGTTTCGGTTTCATCGCGCTTGTGCTCGCCTCGGTGAACATATTCGGCGGCTTCCTCGTCACCCAGCGCATGCTCGCCATGTACAAGAAAAAAGAAAAGTGAGGGGCTGATTGATGTCTGAGAGTTTCGCGGCCTTTCTCTACCTTGTTTCGGGCGTTCTTTTCATTCTCGCCCTGAGGGGTCTTTCCCATCCGACGACGAGCCGGCGGGGCAATGTCTACGGCATGATCGGCATGGGTATCGCCATTGTCACGACGCTTGCGCTTGCAACCCCGTCCGCCGGCGGCCTCGGGCTCATTGTCATCGGCATCGCCGCCGGTGGCGGCGTCGGCGCCGTGGTGGCGCGCCGTATTCCGATGACGGCGATGCCGCAGCTTGTCGCGGCCTTCCACTCGCTGGTCGGCCTTGCCGCCGTGCTGGTGGCCGCCGCCGCGCTCTATTCGCCGACCTCGTTCGGCATCGGCGAGATCGGCGATATCCACGCACAGGCGCTTGTTGAAATGTCGATCGGCGTCGCCATCGGCGCCATCACCTTTACCGGCTCGATCATCGCCTTCCTGAAACTCGATGGCAGGATGTCCGGCAAGCCGATCCTGCTGCCGATGCGCCATGTCATCAATGCCGGTCTTGGCATCGCCATCATCCTGCTTGTCGTCATCCTGGTCGTCAGCGAGAGCACGTTCGTGTTCTGGCTGATCGTGCTGCTCTCGCTGATCCTCGGCGTGCTGATCATCATTCCGATCGGCGGGGCCGATATGCCGGTCGTCGTCTCGATGCTCAACTCCTATTCGGGTTGGGCGGCGGCAGGTATCGGCTTCACGGTCGGCAATCTGGCACTGATCATCACCGGCGCGCTTGTCGGCTCGTCCGGCGCCATCCTTTCCTACATCATGTGCAAGGGCATGAACCGGTCGTTCATTTCCGTGATCCTCGGCGGGTTTGGCGGCGAGACGGCCGCTGCCGCCGACGATGATATGGACCGCTCGGTCAAGCTCGGTTCCGCCGAAGACGCGGCCTTCCTCATGCAGAACGCCTCGAAGGTCATCATCGTTCCCGGATACGGTATGGCGGTGGCGCAGGCGCAGCATGCGCTGCGCGAGCTTGCCGACCTGCTCAAGGAAGCCGATGTGGAGGTCAAATATGCGATCCACCCGGTCGCCGGCCGCATGCCCGGGCACATGAACGTGCTCCTGGCGGAAGCCAATGTGCCCTATGACGAGGTGTTCGAACTGGAGGATATCAACTCCGAATTCGCCCAGGCCGATGTGGTTTACGTCATCGGCGCAAATGATGTCACCAACCCGGCCGCACGGGACGATCCGTCGTCTCCGATCTACGGCATGCCGATCCTCGAGGTGGACAAGGCCAAGACCTGCCTCTTCGTCAAGCGGTCGCTGGGCTCGGGCTATGCCGGCATCGACAACACGCTGTTCTACAAGGACGGCACGATGATGCTGCTTGGCGATGCCAAGAAGATGACGGAAGATATCGTCAAGTCGATGGATTGATCAGGAAAAACCCGCCGTCCGGCGGGTTTTTCAATCTCTTTGTCCAAATCTCAGCGCACGCGTGAAAGGCCGTCCTGGGCAGGCTGGTATTTCGGATCGAGCTGCGCCGCGCGGGCATAGGCGTTGCGGGCCTTCGTCTTGTCGCCCCGGCGCTCGTAGATCAGACCCTGATTGACCCAGGCCTCGGCAATGTTCTTGTCGAGCTGCAGCGCCTTGTTGATGTCGGTGAAGGCGTTTTCCTCGTCACCCAGTGCCAGATAGGACAGGCCGCGATTGTTGTAGGGCAGAGGCGCTCTCGGCGACAATGAGATGGATTTGGAGAAATCCTCGATGGCCTGATTGTGCTGGCCCCGCTTCTGATAGATCAGGCCGCGATTGTTGTAGGCGCGCGGGTCGGTCGTATCGACATCGATGGCGCGCTGATAGTCGTTGAAGGCATTGTTCAACTGACCGGCCTCGCGGTACATGTTGCCGCGTCCGATATAGGCGACATCGTAGCGCGGATTGAGCTGCAGTGCCTTGTTGTAGTCGTTCGATGCGGCGGCGAGATCACCCATGCCGCGATAGATCAGTGCCCGGTTGGCATAGGCCTGGTAAAGATTCGGGTTGAGCTTGATCGCCGTATTGAAATCCTTCAACGCCTTGCTGAAGTCGCCAGCGCGGCCATAGGCGCTGCCGCGCACATTATAGGCTTCGGCATTGTTCGGATTGTTGTCGATGACCTGCGTCAGCGAGGCGATATTGCCTTCCGAGCCTTGCGCTCTTTCGATGCTGATCACGCTGGACGGGTCGGTTGCCTGGCAGGCGGTAAGGGCGATGGCCGAGGCGGCAGCTATCAGGAAAGCCGGAATGCGATTCATGCTTTTCAACGCCGTCACCCGTATGTCCCTCGTGTTTGAATCCGCCGGCCCCGGTCACAAATAAAGGCGGCGGCGATTCAATCGCCCCGCCTCAGCAAACGCACAAATTGCGTTTGAATAATGGCAGTTCCTAGCGGCCGTTGCGGCCGACCAGAAGACCTTCGCGCTGAGCACGCTTGCGTGCGAGCTTGCGTACCCGGCGAACGGCTTCGGCCTTTTCGCGGGCGCGCTTCTGAGACGGTTTCTCATAGAAATCGCGCATCTTCATTTCACGGAAAATGCCTTCGCGCTGCATCTTCTTCTTCAGTGCGCGCAGCGCCTGATCTACATTGTTGTCGCGGACAAGTACCTGCACCTGATCCCGTTCCTTCCGGTTTAGAGTTATGCCATCGTCACAGTGACAATAAAAGTTGCGTCACGGCGACGATATGTGTTGGAAAATACATCCTGGTTCGCGAAAGTCGTTTGACCTCGCGGCTGGCAAGGCCCTAACAGAATTCGTCTGCCAAGTCCAGAGTCGTGGTCGGGAATTGATTATTTTGATGTCGGCGGGATAAAACCGAAACGGGTCTGCAGGGCGGCGTCCGGCGTCGCAATGAAACAAACGAAGGGCGGGCAAATCTGCCATCACATGGGCTTGCATCGTGCGCCGCAACCGGGAGCCAGTCATTCGCATGCGAAAGTATTCCGTTTTCGCCGTCGCCCGCGAAGCCATGCGCGGTCACAAGGGTTGGCCGCAACAGTGGACGTCGCCGGAACCGAAAAAAAACTATGACGTGGTCATCATCGGGGCAGGCGGCCACGGTCTCGGCACGGCCTATTATCTCGCCAAGCAGCACGGCATCACCAATGTCGCGGTGGTGGAAAAGGGCTGGCTTGGCGGCGGCAACACCGGACGCAACACGACGATCATCCGCTCCAACTATCTCTATGACGAAAGCGCGGCTCTCTATAACCATGCGATGAAGATGTGGGACGGGCTCAGCCAGGACCTCAATTACAACGTCATGTATTCGGCGCGCGGT
This sequence comes from Hoeflea sp., assembly GCF_984452065.1. Lineage (NCBI taxonomy): Bacteria > Pseudomonadati > Pseudomonadota > Alphaproteobacteria > Hyphomicrobiales > Rhizobiaceae > Hoeflea > Hoeflea sp. Next base: position 17,551 of record NZ_CFHWAF010000086.1, read on the forward strand.
GTGATGATGCTGGCGCACAATGTTCACGATGTGCAGGGCGCCCGGCGGCATATCCACGCCAACCGCCTGAACGGGGTGCAGAACGAGTGGCTGACGCCGGAACAGGCCAAGGATTATTGCCCACCGCTGAATATTTCCGCGACCGCGCGCTATCCGGTCATGGGCGCCGCGCTGCAGCGATGCGGCGGCACTGCCCGTCACGATGCGGTGGCGTGGGGCTACGCGCGGGCCGCGGCCGACCGGGGTGTCGATATCATCCAGAACTGCGCGGTGACGGGCGTGCGCCGCTCCGCGAACGGCGTTGTCGAAGGGGTCGAGACGAGCCGCGGCTTCATCGGCGCCAAGAAGGTGGGTGTCGTGGCCGCCGGCCACAGCTCGGTCATCATGGAGATGGCCGGCGTGCGCATGCCGCTGGAAAGCTATCCGTTGCAGGCGCTTGTCTCGGAGCCGGTCAAGCCGGTCTTCCCCTGTGTGGTGATGTCGAACACGGTGCATGCCTATATCTCGCAGTCCGACAAGGGCGAACTCGTGATCGGCGCCGGAACGGATCAGTACACGTCCTATTCACAGACCGGCGGGCTGCATATTCTCACGCACACGCTGGACGCCATCTGCGAGATGTTCCCGATCTTCTCGCGCATGAAGATGTTGCGTTCCTGGGGCGGGATTGTCGATGTGACGCCGGACCGTTCGCCGATCCTCGCCAGAACGCCGGTCGGCGGGCTTTACGTGAATTGCGGCTGGGGTACCGGGGGCTTCAAGGCGACGCCCGGTTCGGCCCATGTCTTTGCCCACACAATCGCAAATGACGCGCCGCATCCGATCAATGCCGGTTTCACGCTCGAACGTTTCCGCACCGGCCGCCTGATCGACGAAGCCGCCGCGGCTGCGGTTGCCCATTAAATTCCAGGTTCGATAAGATGCTCCTCATTTACTGTCCCTACTGCGAAGAAGAACGGCCCGAGATTGAGTTCCGCTATGCCGGCGAGGCGCACATTGTCCGGCCGGCCGATATCAAATCGGTTTCGGACGAGGAATTTGCCGAATTCTTCTTCCTGCGCGACAACCCGAAGGGCATTGCCTTCGAACGCTGGCGGCACGTTCATGGCTGCGGACGGTTCTTCAATGCGGTGCGCGATACGGTCACGGACAAGATCATCATGACCTATGAAGCCGGCAAACCGCGTCCTTCCGATGAGGAGATACAGGCCAGACAAAAGGAATTGGTCTCATGAGCGGCGCAAATCGCATTGCCGGCGCCGGTCGGTTGACCCCGGCCAGGACTGTCCGCTTCAGCTTCGACGGCGAAATCTATACGGGCCTTGAGGGCGATACGCTGGCATCCGCGCTGATTGCCAACGGCGTGCATCTGATGGGCCGCTCGTTCAAATACCATCGCCCGCGCGGCGTGCTTGGCGCGGGTGCGGAGGAGCCGAACGCGCTGATGGACATCGAGCGCGACGCATCGCGCCGGCAGCCCAATGTGCGGGCCACCGTCCAGGAGGTCTTCGAGGGCATGAAGGCGGTATCGCAGAACCGCTGGCCGTCGCTGGGTTTTGATGTCGGTGCGGTCAACGACGTGCTTTCGCCGTTCTTCGCGGCGGGCTTTTACTACAAGACCTTCATGTGGCCGAAGGCCGCCTGGCAAAAGCTCTACGAACCGGTGATCCGCTCGGCGGCGGGCCTTGGCGTTTCGCCCAACGAGACCGATACCGACCGCTATGCGAGCCGCTATGTCCATTGCGATGTCCTCATTATCGGCGGCGGCGTTTCGGGTCTCAGCGCCGCCCTTGCCGCGGCGAAGACAGGCGCCCGTGTCATGCTGTGCGACGAGCAGGCGCATATGGGCGGCGCGCTTGCCTATGAGAACGGCGTGACAATCAACGGTGTGGCCGGCTTCGACTGGGCGGTGCAAACCGCCCAAGACCTTGCCGCGATGGACAATGTGCGCATGCTGACCCGCACGACCGCCTTTGGCTATTATGCCCAGAACTTCGTGGCGCTTGCCGAGCGGGCCAGCGATCACCTCGCCGAGCCCGACCCGGATCTGCCGCGCGAGCGTCTCTGGCCGGTGCGGGCGAAGAAGGTGATCATCGCGACAGGCGCGATCGAGCGCCATATGGTCTTTGCCAACAATGACCGGCCTGGAATCCTGTTGTCTTCTGCAGCACGCATGTTTCTCAATCATTACGGCGTTGCCGTCGGCAGCAAGGTCGGCGTCTATACGGCAAATGATTCCGCCTACGAGACGGCGTTCGATC
>NZ_CFHWAF010000087.1:0-18966 GCF_984452065.1 Hoeflea sp.
AAGGTGCGGCCGCGCGAGATCATGGCGCCCCATTCGGGCAGCGGCGGCTGGGCGCCGAGACCGAGGAAACCGAGCCCGGCGGCGGTCAGAATGATGCCCGCCATGTCGAGCGTCACACGAATGATCATCGACGAGGTGCACAGCGGCAGGACGTGGAGCGTGATGATACGGGCATTCGATGCGCCCACCAGCTTCATGGCGGAAATGAATTCGGAATTGCGGAATGTCAGTGTTTCGGCGCGGGCAATGCGCGCATAGGCCGGCCAGGCCGTGACGGCAATGGCCAGAATGGCGTTTTCGATGCCAGGGCCGAGCGCGGCGACAAAGGCAAGCGCGAGGATGAGCTTCGGCATCGAAAGGAAGACATCCGTCACGCCCATCAGAACCTTGTCGATCCAGCCGCCGAAATAGCCCGATATCGCTCCGATCACCAATCCGAGCGGCGCGGAGATGATTGCAACCAGCGCCACGATGAGCAGCGTTACGCGCGCGCCGTAGACGACGCGCGAGAAGATATCGCGTCCGAGCTCGTCCGTGCCCATCCAGTGCTCTGCCGATGGGGGCAGGAGGCGGCGGCCGAGATCCTGGCCGAAGGGGCTTTCAGGCGCGATGAGCGGCGCGAAGGTAGCCGTCAGCACCAGCGTCAGGACGATCAGCATTCCGAGGACGGCCAGCGGGTTGCGCAGCAGGGCAACGGCAACGCGATAGGCGCGTGCGCTGTTTGCCTGAAAACGCGAGGTCGGAGAATCTTCCGTGATCCATTGCCTGATGCTCATCATGCGCTCCTGGGGTCGAGGATGCGGTAGAGCACATCGGAGATCTTGTTGATCAGGATAAAGACCGTGCCGATGACCAGCGTCGCCCCGAGGACCGCGTTCATGTCGGCATTGAGCAGCGCCGTCGTCAGATAGTTGCCGATACCGGGCCACGAAAAGACGGTCTCGATCATGACGGAGCCCTCAAGAAGACCGGCATAGGACAGGCCGATCACCGTGATCAGCGGAACACGGATCGCGCCGAAGGCGTGCACCCAGACCACGCGGAATTCCGACAGGCCCTTGACCCGGGCGGTGGTGATGTATTCCTGCCCCAACTGGTCCAGCATGAAGGAGCGGGTCATGCGGGCGATATAGGCAAGGCTGAAGAAGCCGAGGACCGTTGCCGGCAGGACAAGATGACTGAGGGCGTTCTTGAAGACGTCGGTATCGCCGGCGATCAGGCTGTCGACAAGAAGCAGGCCGGTGACCGGTTCAACGAGACCGTCGTAGAAGATGTCGACCCGGCCCGGGCCGGCAACCCAGCCGAGACCGGCATAGAAAACCGCCAGCCCGACCAGCCCCAGCCAGAAGGCCGGCACCGAGTAACCCAGAAGGGCCAGGACGCGGATAATCTGATCGATCCATGATCCCTGGTGGGCGGCGGCCCACACGCCCATCGGAACGCCGAGGGTGACGCCGATGATGATGCCGAGCGTCGCCATTTCGAGCGTCGCGGGGAAGACCCGCAGCAGGTCATCGGCGACGAGCTGGTTTGTCGATACCGACCGGCCGAAATCGCCGCGCAGCGCGTCCCATACGTAATCGGCGAACTGAACGATCAGCGGCCGGTCCAGCCCCATGGCCAGTTTTGCGGCATCGTATTGTTCCTGGGTCGCCCGGTCGCCGACGACGGACAGAACCGGGTCGATCGGCACGACGCGGCCGATGAAGAATGTGATGGCGAGCAGTCCCAGAAATGTCAGCGACACCAGGATGATGAAGCTGCTCACAGCGCCGAGGTTCCTTCGGATGTTGCGCACTGCCGCTGAGATGGAGTGTCCTTTCCGGGCCTCGGCCCTTCTGCCCGAGCATATCGGATTCAACTGATAGATATTTCTCTTGGTCAAGGCAAAACTTTTTGATTTAATAAAAAAAATTTTTATGGGAGGTGTCATGTCGCAAGCCGCTCTCAAGAGTGAACCCAGGATGGGTCATCTGATCCGCAAGTGCAGGAAACAGAGCGGCATGACACTCCAGGCCCTTGGCGACAAAGCCGGCGTTTCCGTCGGTTATCTGTCTCTCGTCGAACGCGATCACGCGACGCCCTCGCTGGGGACGCTCGCCCAGATTGCCCGGGCGCTCGATGTGGGGCTTGAGTATTTCGTATCGACCCCCAAGCCGGCCGACTCGCTGACCCGCGCGGATCGGCGGCCGCGATTTTCGATCTCCGAAACCGGTGTCAGCTACGAGACGCTCGGGACCAAGTTTCCGGGTGTGGAGCTATCGTCCTATATCATCCATACGCCGCCCGGTTACGGGTCGGAGGTTTCGCAGCACGAGGGCGAGGAATTCATCTATATTCTCGAGGGCGAGATCGAGCAGACCGTGGGCGACGAGACCTTCGTCATGGGTGAGGGCGACAGCCTGCACTTTCGCGGCTCAGTGCCGCATTCGTGGAAAAACGCCACCGACAAGCCGGCCCGTATCCTGTGGACCGGAACACTGACCGTCCTGCAGAGCTTGGGCGCGCAGCGCCGGCCCAATCTGCCGCCGGCATGATTTCAAGAACCATAACGATCAACAGGTAGGAGAAAGCCCATGTTACTACTGCGAAGAACTCTGTTAGCTGCTGCCGTTGCGCTGCCTTTGGCGGCACCGGCGGTCACATTGGCCGATACGCCGCCCGGCGTGCTAGTGGTCGCCCAGAACATCGACGATATCGTCGCGATCGATCCGGCGCAGGCCTATGAGTTCACCAGCGGCGAGCTGGTCACGAACATCTATGACCGTCTTGTGCAGTATGATGCCGAAGACACGACCGTCCTGGCTCCGGGTCTTGCCGAATCCTGGGAGGTGGATGCCGACAACAAGACCATCACCTTCAAGCTGCGGGACGGCGCGACATTTCACTCGGGCAATCCTGTTCGCGGCGAGGATGTGGTCTATTCCTTTGCCCGCGTCGTCAAGCTCAACCTGACGCCCGCCTTCATCCTGACGCAGCTTGGCTGGACGCCGGAGAACGTGGAGGAGATGGTCAGTGCCGACGGCAATGTCGTCACAGTCAAATATGATGGTGATTTCTCGCCGGCCTTCGTCATGAACGTCCTTGCCGCCCGTCCGGCATCGGTCGTCGACAAGAAGACCGTCATGGAACACGAGGTGGATGGCGATATGGGCAATGCCTGGCTCAACGCCAACTCCGCCGGCACCGGGCCGTTCTCGCTGCAGGCCTATCGTCCGGCGGAACTTGTTCGTCTGGCCGCCAATCCTGACTATTTCAAGGGCGGGCCGAAGGTCGATTCCGTCATCATCCGGCACGTGGCGGAAGCCGCCACCCAGCAATTGCTGCTGGAATCGGGCGATGTCGACATGGCCAAAAACCTGACGCCTGACCAGATCAAGGGTCTGAGCGGCGATCTCAAGGTCGAGGTCTTCCCGCAGGCCGCGGTGCATTTCCTGTCGTTCAACCAGAAGACCGACAGCCTGACCCCGCCCGCCGTTTGGGAAGCGGCCCGTTACCTTGTCGACTACAAGGGCATGACGGACACGATCATCAACGGACAGATGGAAGTGCATCAGGCGTTCTGGCCGAAGGGCTTTCCGGGTTCCTATGATGAAACGCCCTATAGCTACGACCCTGACAAGGCGAAGCAGATCCTGAGCGATGCGGGCATCGAGACGCCGATCACGGTCACGCTCGATGTCATCAATGCGGCGCCGTTCACCGATATGGCGCAGTCTTTGCAGGCGAGTTTCGCGGATGCCGGGATCACATTCGACATTCTGCCCGGAACCGGCGCTCAGGTGATCACCAAGTATCGCGACCGGACCCATGAGGCCATGCTGCTTTACTGGGGCCCTGATTTCATGGACCCGCACTCAAACGCCAAGGCGTTTGCCTACAACTCGGACAATTCCGACGGCAACTACACGGCGACCACCACATGGCGCAATTCCTGGGCGGTTCCCGAAGAGCTGAATGTGATGACCAAGGAGGCTCTGACGGAGTCGGATCCTGACGCCCGTCTGAAGATTTACCGCGAGTTGCAGGAGAAGGTGCAGAAGGACTCGCCCATCGTCATCATGTTCCAGGCGGCCTATCAGGTGGCCATGGGCCAGGATGTCTCGGGTTATGTCAACGGCGCGACATCGGACTTTGTCTTTTACCGTCTGGTGGAAAAGAACTAAGCCAATGAAAATGAACCGGCCGCCGAGCTTGTCGGCGGCCGGTTTTACAGGTCCGGGGCGTTGAGGTCTTCAACCGCGCCCTCGAGAACAAGCTCGGCGCCGGTCAGCGACTGAAGTTCCTCTACCGAGATAGCCGGCAATTTCTCTCTCAGCACAAACCGGCCGTTATTGATGTCGAGCACCGCGAGGCTGGTGTAGACGCGGGTTACGCACCCCACACCGGTCAACGGAAATGTGCACCGTTCGACCAGCTTCGGTTCGCCTTTTTTGGTGACGTGATCGGTGATCACGGCAATACGTTTTGCTCCGTGTACCAGATCCATGGCGCCGCCGACGGCCGGCACGCCTTTATCGCCAATGCGCCAATTGGCAAGATCGCCGTTCCGGGCAACCTGATAGGCGCCGAGGATCGCGACATCCAGATGACCGCCGCGCACCATGGCAAAGCTGTCCGCATGGTGGAAGAAAGCCGCTCCGGGATTGATCGTAACGGCCTTCTTGCCGGCATTGATGACGTCCCAGTCTTCCTCTCCCTCCGCCGGCGCCTCTCCGAAACCGAGTATGCCGTTTTCGGTGTGGAAGATGGCCTGCCGTCCGGGGGGCTGATACCGCGCCACCATCTCCGGGAACCCGATGCCGAGATTGACATAGGCGCCGTCTTCGATGTCCTGCGCGGCCCGCCAGGCGATCTGCGCGTTTGTCAGCTTGATGTCTGCGGTCATGGGTAGGTTGCTCCCGCGCGAATGAGCGCTTCTTCCTGCTGCGGGTTCGCGACCTCCACCAGCCGGTCCACGAATATGCCCGGCGTGACGACATGCTCGGGATCGATCCCGCCCGGCTCGACAATGATGCCGGCCTGCACGATGGTCGTTTGTGCCGCCGCGCACATGAGCGGGCTGAAATTGCGCGCGGCCCTGCGGTAGGTGAGATTGCCGTGGGTGTCGCCGATCTCGGCCTTGATGAGGGCGAAGTCGGCCTTCAGCCAGCGTTCGCGGACATAGGGCCTGCCGTCAAACTCCTCGACGGGCTTTCCCTCGGCAAGCTCGGTGCCATAGGCGGTGGGGGTGTAAAACGCGGGAATGCCAGCACCGCCGGCGCGGATGCGTTCGGCCAGCGTGCCCTGGGGCACGAGTTCCAGCTCGATTTTCCCGGCGAGATAATTGTCCGTAAAGGCCCTCGGGTCGGATGACCGGGGAAAGGAACAAATGACCTTGCGTACCATCCCGGCATCGATCATGGCGGCGATGCCAATGCGGCCGTTGCCGGCATTGTTGTTGATCACGGTGAGTTCGCGGGGGCGGGCTTCGACGAGCGCTTGGATGAGTTCGATCGGTGCTCCCGAGCCGCCGAAACCGCCGATCATAACCGACGCTCCGTCGCCGATCCCGGCCACGGCGTCACTCAGGCCGGCAACTGTTTTGTCCATGGTTCCGTCCAGTCCTTTTCGATGGCCCACATGCCTCCCATTCAGATAGAAAAATCGGGCTCTGGCGGCAATTCAATTCGTGCGATATAGGTATTATGTTCGTATATCGCACGAAACTGGTTCCGAAATGATTCAGCAACGCGACATAATGGGAGGCCTTGCCAAGGGGCTTGCCGTCATTGAGACCTTCTCCGCCGAAAGACCCAGGCAATCAATTGCCGAGGTGTCAACGGCCAGCGGTCTTGACCGCGCGACGGCGCGGCGCTGCCTGCTGACGCTCGCTCATCACGGTTATGCCGATTACGACGGCAAGTTCTTCACGCTGACGCCGCTTGTGTTGCGGCTCGGCACGGCCTGTCTTGCGACGATGCCCTTGCCTCAGGTGGTCCAGCCTTTTCTTGACCGTCTGTCCGACGATCTGGACGAAAGCAGCTCCGTTTCCATTCTCGACTGGACGGAGATCGTCTATGTGGCGCGTGCCGCGCAGCGCAAGGTGATGTCCATCGCGCTGATGCCGGGTTCACGCCTGCCGGCTTTCTGCACATCCATGGGACGGGTGCTGCTTGCGGCGCTTCCGGAGGCCGAGGCCATGAACGTTCTGAGCGCCGGGCCGCTCCCGGCGCGGACGGACCGCACGGTGACGGACCCGGATGCTGTTATGGCGCAGTTGGCCCATGTGCGGGAACAAGGCTATGCGGTTATTGATCAGGAGGTCGAAATGGGCCTTCGCTCCATTGCCATACCGCTGCTCAACAGCCGTGGAGATGTGGTTGCGGCGATGAATCTCGGTGTTCCGGCCCTTGATGGGGCGGATGACCTTGCGAAGAAGTATCTGGGGCCGATGCAAAGCGTTCAAAAGGAACTTGCCGGCCTGCTCCGGTAGTCGTGCCCTTCGTCAAAGGCGCCCTTTGACGACGCGGTTTGAGCAAAATGTTTCAGGTCCAGGGCTGGTCGGGATCGGGCAACGGGATGGCCGACAGCAGTTCGCGTGTGTACTCGGCCTTTGGAGCGTCGAAAACCGCGCCGGTTTCAGCATTTTCAACGATCTCGCCGTGATGCATGACGATGATACGGCTGCACAGCCGCCGGATGACGGACAGATCGTGGCTGATAAAGGCGAGTGTCAGATCGAGTTCCCGCACCAGGGTTTCGAGCAGGTTCAGCACCTGTGCCTGGCTTGAAACGTCGAGGCCGGAGACGATCTCGTCGGCGAGTATGAAGTCCGGCCGCAGGGCGATGGCGCGGGCAATGCCGACGCGCTGGCGCTGGCCGCCCGAGAGTTCGTGCGGAAACCGGCCGCGGAATGTGACCGGCAGGCCCGCATGCGCGAGCGCCTCGTCCACGCGGTTTTCGATCCGGTCGAGACCCTGGAGCCGCAGGGGGCCGGCGATGATCCCGCCGACGGTGCGTCGCGGATTGAGCGACGACATCGGATCCTGAAAGATCATCTGGAAGCGCCGACGCCTGGGACGCAACACATCCTCGCCAAGATGTGTGATATCCGTACCGTCGAACCGGATGGTGCCCGATTGCGGTTCGAGCAGGCGGATAAGCGCCCGCCCGAGCGTGGATTTGCCCGATCCCGATCCGCCGACGATGCCCAGAACTTCACCCTTGGGGATGTCGAAGGACAGCCCCTTCAGGATGTCGATGCGCGGCGCGCGGCCAAGCAGCGGTTTGCGCGTCAGATCGGGCAGCGACAGGTGCAGATCGCGGATTTCGTAAAGCGTATCAGCCACCGCGCCACTCCGCTTCAAAGGCCTCGACCTCGGCCTGAACGGCTTCGATGACGCTATCCGGGACGGGCGTCAGGCTGGCCTGCGGGTCGGTGTATTTCGGTGTTGCCGCCAGCAATGCCCGCGAATAGGCGTGGGAGGGGGCGGAAAAGAAACTGCGGATATCGGTGTCCTCGACGATCATGCCGGCGTAAAGGACGGACAGGCTCTGGCAGACCTTGGAGACGACGCCGAGATCGTGGGTGACAAAGAGCAGGGCGGTTTTGTGCCGCGCCTGCATTTCGCCGATCAGGCGCAGGATCTGTTTCTGCACGGTCACATCCAGCGCGGTTGTCGGCTCGTCCGCGACGATCAGCCTGGGTTCGGCGGCGAAGGCCGAAGCGATGAGGATGCGTTGGCGCATGCCGCCGGACAGTTCATGCGGATAGCTCGTCATGACCCGTTCGGGATCGGGTATGTGCACCTCGTCCAGCAGTTCCAGGGCACGGGTCTGTGCGTCCGCGCGCGACCAGCCGAGAATGTCCACCAGCCGGTCGGTGATCTGTCCGCCGACCCGGTGGGACGGATTGAGCGCGGTCAGCGGGTCCTGCGGAATGAGCGCGGCCTTGGCGCCGATACGCCGCCGGCGCTCGGCCGGGGCGAGGGAGAGCAGGTCCTCGCCGTCGAGCAGGATGTCGCCCTCGATGATTTCAATGGCGCGCGGAAGGATGCCGAGAATGGCCTTGCCGATCATGCTCTTGCCTGCACCGCTTTCGCCGACAAGACCGTGCACTTCGCCTTCATTCACGTGCAGCGAAACGGACCGCAGGATGCGCGGGCCGCCGATGAGGGCGACAGAGAGGTTGCGGATCGACAGAAAAGCGCTCATCGCAGCACCGGATCGAAGCGGTCCTTCAGCCCCTCGCCAAGCTGGCTGAAACTGAGAACCGTGAGAAACAGGGCAATGAGCGGGAACACCAGCACCCACCAGGCCTGATGGATGGAGATCCGGCCCTCGGCGATCATGCCGCCCCAGGTCGGCGAATCCGTCGATATGGACAGGTTGACGAAGCTGAGGATGGCTTCGACGATCACCGCGATGCCCATCTCCAGCGTCAACAGCGCCACCATGGTCGGCAGGACGTTCGGCAGGATTTCGGCAAACATGGTGCCGATGCGCGTGCGCCCGGCAACCTGCGCGGAGGCGACATAATCCATGACACCCTGGGTCATTGCCTCGGCGCGTATGACGCGGGCAAACCGGGTCCAGTCGATGATGACCACGGCGATGATGATCGATGTGAGTCCGGTCCCCAGAACCGCGATCAAGAGGATTGCAAAGAGCACGGGCGGGAAGGACATCCAGATGTCGACAAGGCGCGAGATGATGGCGTCCGGCCAGCCGCGAAAGTAGCCGGCGATGATACCGAGCGTCGCGCCGATCAGGCAGGTGGCGGTTCCGGCAATGAGCGCGACCGCAAGCGCGACGCGCGCACCATAGAGGATGCGGGACAAGACGTCTCGCCCGAGACTGTCGGAGCCGAGCCAGTATCCGGGTTCCGCGCCGTCCATCCAGAAGGGCGGGAGCCTTGAGGTGAAAAGGTCCTGCGCCAGCGGGTCCTGCGGGCTGATCCATGGTGCGAGCAGGGCCGCAAGCGCCAGAAAGCCGAGCCATCCGCCCGACAGCCACAGCCGCCAGCCGGCGCGCCGTTTTATCTGCGCGCGTCCGTCAAGCATGGCGAAGCCTCGGGTTGAGCATGGCGTAGGTGAGATCGACCAGAAGATTGACGGCGGTGAAGATCAGCGCAAAGACGATGACAATGCCCTGGATCAGCGGCAGGTCGCGGTTGATCACGGCGTCGATCGCCATGTTGCCGAGGCCTTCATAGGAAAACAGCCGTTCAATAATGACGGTTCCGCCGATCAGGAAGGTGAACTGGACGCCGACCAGCGTCAGGGTCGGCAGAATGGCATTCGGAAGCGCCTCGCGCGTAATCACGTGATTTTCGCCGTAGCCCTTGGTGCGCGACAGGGTGACGTAGTCGAGATGCATCGTTTCCTTGAGCGACTGTTTCAGGAGCTGTGCGATGATGGCGGCAAGCGGAATGGCGAGCGCCAGCGCCGGCATGAACATGTGCGCCACAAGGTCTGCGAAGATGCCGAACTGCAGCCGCACGATGCTCTCGATGAGGTAGAAATCCGTCGTGAACGGCAGGTCGAGCGAAGGCGATACGCGGCCCGAGATATGAAAGACCGGCACCAGAACGCCGAAGAGAAGGATCAAGAGCAGGCCCCAGAGGAAGTCGGGGATGGACAGCGCCATGCCGTTCGTCACATCGATGGTGGCTTCTGTCCTTGTGCCGCGGAAGCGCGTGCCGGTGAGGGCGAGCGTGCCGCCGACCAGCACGGCGATGGCCAGGGCCATGACCGAGAGTTCCAGTGTCGCCGGCAGGCGCCCGAGAACCAGATCGATCACCGGCTGGCGCAGCGATATGGATGTGCCGAAATCGCCCTGCAGGACGCCCCGCAGCCAGATGAGGAACTGTTCCGTCAGCGGTTTGTCGAGACCGTAGAGCGCCTCAAGACGCGCGATGTCGGCATCCGTCGCGCCGGGCGGCAGCATCATGGCGATCGGATTGCCGGGCACCACACGGATAACGAAGAACACGATGATCGCGACGCCGAGCAGGGTAATGAGCGTGCTCAGGAGCCGAAGACAGACAGTGCGTAGAAGCAGCATTCAAAGTCTCTGGAAGGCAGGGCCGCCGCGTCTGCGGCGACCCCGAAACGTGTCAGGAGCGTGTCATCAGATGCGGCAGCAATGCACCCGAAGCATGCGGTGTGACCTTCACCCCGTCAACATGCAGGATCGGCTGCACATACTGGATCAGCGGGATGACCAGCGCATTGTCGGCAATGTGGCGGTCGACGTCCTTCCAGCCCGCGATGCGCTTGTCCTCATCGGCTTCGCCCCAGAGCGGCAGGATCATCTCCAGCAGTTCCTGGCCGTCCCAGACCGAGTGCGGCGACGGACCGAACATGGCAAATCCGGTGGATGTCGTCGGGTCGCCCACCGCATTGCCCCAATTGTAGAAGGCCGCCGGCGCAAGCGTGTCGGCCGCGCGCAGCTCGAAATGCTTGGCGATCTCGTAGACTTCGATCTCCGCCTTGATGCCGACGCGGCGCCAGAGGCCGACAATCGCCTGGATGATCTCGTAGTCCTTCGGCTTGAATCCGCGGGTTGTCTGGATCTTGAAGCGGACGGGATTGTCCGTCGAGTAACCCGACGCGGCCAACAGTTCCTTGGCCTTCTCCGGATCGTAGCCGACGGTGATCGACGGATCGTAGGCGATGTAATCCGGCGTTTGTAGCGTGTCGATCGGCACGCCGTAGCCGGATAGCAGCCGGTCGACGATGGTCTTCTTGTCGATCGCCAGCGCCGCCGCCATGCGCACATTCGGATCGGTCATCACCTCCACATCGTTGAGGAAGATCATGCCGATATCGGAGATCGGCTTGTCCGTCCCGGATATGCCGTTGCCTCCCTTGAGGCGGTCATATTCCTCATAGGGCATTTCCAGCGTCACATGGGCGTTGCCGGATTCGATTTCAGCAACCCGCGCCGCCGCATCGGTGACGAATTTGATCGTGACCGTCTCGAATTCCGGCTTGCCGCCCCAATAGTCGGGATTGGCTTTCAGGCGCACAAATGCGTTGCGTTCGAACCGGTCGACCATATAGGGGCCGCTGCCGACCGGCTTGGCTTCAAAGCCCTCCGGGCCGACCTCTTCATAATAGGCCTTCGGCAAGACGTAGCCGGTCAGGAAGGACATCCATTTGAAGATGGTCGGTTCATATTCCTTCACATCGGCGGTGATACGGTTGCCGTCGATGGCAAAATTGCCGATCTTGCCCCAGATGAACTGGATCGGGTTGCCGGTGTCCGGATTGCCGGCGCGTTCGAGCGACCAGACGACATCCTCCGGTGTGAGCGGCGAGCCGTCATGCCATTTGACGCCTTCGCGCACGGTCATGAAGATCTGGCTGCGGTCGTCGTTCCAGCCCCATTCGGTGATGATGCCGGGTCCGAAAGTGAGGTCGGGATTCTGGTGGATGAACATATCGAAGACGGACTGGTAGATGCCCTGGATCGTCGGGTTGACGGCCGAGGGACCGACGGTCGGGTCCCAGCTCGGCAGGTTCACATTGTAGGCGATGACCAGTTCGTCGATGTCCTGAGCCAGCGCGGGCGCGGCGAATGCGGTGATGGCCACACTGGCGGCTGAAAGCTGCAGCATGCTGCGGCGGCTGAGTTTTGTCATGGTGTGAACTCCCTCTTTTATATTTGGTATGGTTATGATCCGGCCAGTTTGCGGGCGAGAAGAAAGCCTGATCCGGCGCCCGTGCCCGCGCCGGGCCAGACGGCAGCGCCGGTGTGGTGGAGATTCCTGATCGGTGTTGCTCCGTCCGTGCGGCCTCTCGTCGGGCGGAACAGGAAATGCTGATCGAGATGATGGCTGCCGCAAATCTGGTCGCCGCCGACGAGATTCGGATTGCCGGCCTCGAGGTCGAGCGGAGAGACGACCCGGCGCGCGAGGATTTTTGCCTTGGTGCCCGGCGCATTTTTTTCGATGATGTCGAGAACGCGATCCGCGAACGGTTCGGCTGCGGCGTCCCATTGGTCGGCCGTGATCTCACCGGCTGCATCGCCCTTGATTTCGGCCGGCGCCATGCGGGCCTGCAACCACATAATGTGTTTTCCGTCCGGTGCGCGGGAGGGATCGACCGCTGTCGGCTGACCGGCCACCACCACGGGTTCATCCGGCAGCAGGCCGGCGCTTGCCTGCTGGTAGGTCCGGGCTATCTGATCGAGCGAGGGCGCCAGGTGCACATAAGCGAAGTTCTTAAGCTCCGCACCCGCCGTCCAGTCGGGAAGATCGTCCATCGCAAGATGGATCATCATGGTGCCGGGCGCGTGACTGAAACGCTGCATCGCGGCATCATATTGTTTGTCGGACGTGCCGCCGGTGAGTTTCAGAAGAGCGGAAGGCGCGACATTGGCGATAACGGCACGACCCGCCTTGAAGGTGCGGCCGTCCGCGAGTTCGATACCTTTCGCTTCGCCGTCCTCGCTCACGATACGGGCAACCGGCGCACTGCACACAACGCTTCCACCCTTTGCCTCTATCGTTGCGACCATCGCGCGGATGATTGTATCGGCCCCGCCCTTGCCGAGCACCATTCCGAATGCCTGGTTGGCCATGGCCTCCAGATAGGGAAACAGCGCACCGCCGGCGACATCCGGAGCGAAATCAAGATGCATGCCCCAGGCGCCGAGCGTTGCCTTCAGGTGCTCGGACCGGAATGTCTCGTCGAGCCAACGGCGCGGCGACGAGATGAGAAAACGAACCAGGTCGAGGCTTCCGCCGGTGCTTTTCTTGCGCCAGAGGCGCCAGGAAGAACTTGCTAATGCATGCATATTCATCGGATTTCCGAGGAGTGCGAACAGGTGTTCGGCTTCGGCGGGAAAAGCCTGCGTCAGTGACTTCCAGGTCTCCGCGTCCTGCTGCGAGAATTCGGCGATGCGTGCGGTTGTCGTATCGACATCATTGCTGACGCCCAGCCATTTTCCATCCGGAAAAACACTGGCAAAACAATTGGAAACCGGCGCGAACTCAAGGCCGTTCCTGCCGAGTTCGTCACCATACGCCTTGAAGAATGCCGATCCGGCAAAGAGCGAGAGGTTCATGGCGGCCCAGTCATGGCGGAAACCGGGCTGCGTATATTCACCCGTCTTCACCGCGCCGCCCGGCTCGGACGCCTGTTCGAAAACGGCCACGCGCCAGCCCTTTGCGGCCAGATGCGTTGCACATGCCAGGCTGTTGTGTCCTGCGCCGATTATGATGGCGTCAAGATTGCCCTGAACCATGGTTGACTCTCATTCCTCCATCCAGATATTTGCAAATGCAATTATTCATGTCTAGCATGAATCTAAACTGCGGCCGGACCGGCCGGTTGAGGAGCAATCAGGGAGTGAGGACAATGAGTTCGGCAAATGTGTTGGAGCAGCTTGGTGCGATGTTGCTGTCGGGGGGCGTTGAAGTCGTTGACTGTTCCGGTGTTTTGGGGCCGGACACGCCGCTGCTGAAACTGCCGGAAGGCTTCGGCGACAACACGCCGAAGATCGAAATACACACGATATCCGAATATGACGACAAGGGACCGTTCTGGGCGTGGAACTGGCTCAAGCTCGGCGAACATTCCGGCACCCATTTCGACGCGCCGCACCACTGGGTGACCGGAAAGGATTTCGAGGACGGCTACACCGATACGCTGCCGGTTCAAAGGCTGGTTGCGCCGGTCAATGTGATCGATTGCTCGCAGCAGACGGCGGACAATCCGGATTTCCTGCTGACCGCGGACGCGGTCAAGGCCTGGGAAGCCGAGCACGGCGAGATCGGCAAGGGCGAATGGGTCGTCATGCGTTCCGATTGGGACCAGCGCGCCCATGACGAGGCGCTGTTCTTGAACGCTGACCAAAACGGGCCGCACTCCCCGGGACCGACAGTGGATTGCGTCGAGTATCTGCTTTCCAAGGAGATCGTCGGATGGGGCAATCAGTGCATCGGCACCGATGCCGGTCAGGCCGCGGGCATGGAGCCTCCTTTCCCGGCGCATAATCTCCTGCACAAGTCGAACTGTTACGGCCTGGCCTCGCTGGCGAACCTCGACAAGCTGCCGGCCAAGGGCGCCATTCTGATCGCCGCGCCGCTGAAATTCGAAAAAGGAACCGGCAGCCCGATCCGCGCGCTGGCACTCGTTCCGAAGGGGTGAGGCCGGTGAAGCCTGTCGATCACGTCATCATCGGATCGGGCATCAACGCTTTGGTGGCGGCGGCTCTGCTTGCAGACAAGGGCCGCCGGGTGCTGGTGCTGGAACGGTCCGAGGTCGCGGGCGGCTGCATGCGCACCGAGGAGGTGACGCTGCCCGGCTTTCACCATGACGTCATGGCGGCGACCTTCGTCCTCTTCATCACGTCGCCGGCCTTCGGCGAACTCGGAGAGGATCTGGTCCGGCACGGCCTTGAGTTCTGCCACACGAGCGATCCGACGGCGGTTTTGCGTCCCGACGGATCGGCTCTCGTCTTCAAGACCGACCGTGCGGCGAATGTTGCCGCTTTCAACACGTTGCAGGCCGGCGAAGGCGATCGGCATGCCAGGGATGTGGGCGCCGTGGAAGCGGATGCGCCGTTCCTGTTCGCGCTGCTCGGCGGACGCCTGTGGTCATGGCAGATGGCGCGCCTGATAGCGGGACAGGCGTGGAAACGCGGTTTGCGGGGCCTGGCGGCTTGGGTCGGTACGGCCCTTCGCCCGGCGCGCGGCTGGCTGGAAACATCCTATCGCAGCCCCTTGGTCCAGGCCCTGTGGGCGCCCTGGGTATTGCACACCGGCCTGACGCCCGAGAGCGCCTATTCCGGCCAGATGGGCAAGGTGATCGCCTTTGCGCTCGAAGCGGCGGGCGCGCCGGTCGTCAAGGGCGGCTCCGGGCAGGCGGCGGTTGCCTTTCGCAGCCTTATCGAAGAGCGCGGGGGTGAGGTGCGAACCGGTGCCGACGTGGATCAGATCATTGTCGAGGACGGGCGTGCGCGCGGTGTTGTCACTCAATCAGGCGAGCGGATCGAAGCGCGGGACGTGATTGCATCGGTGGCGCCCGGACAGCTTTACGAAAGGCTGTTGCGCGACAGCGATACCGAAGACCGCCATGAAGCGGAAACGTTCCGTCACGGTCGCGGGAATTTTCAGGTTCACTACGCGCTCGACCGGCATCCCGAGTGGCTCACGCCGGGCCTCGACGAGGTTGCGCTCATTCATTTGGCCGACGGCATCGATTCCGTATCGAAATCGGCCAATGAGGCCGAGCGTGGCATGCTGCCCGAGGCTCCGACGATATGTGTCGGTCAGCCGCATCGGCTGGACCCGACCCGCTGTCCGGACGGCAAGGCTGTTTTGTGGCTGCAGATCCCCGATGCCCCGCGCCTGATCAAGGGCGACGCGGCGGGGAAGATCGATTGTGGCGCGCAATGGACCGACGCGATCCGCGAGGCGTTTGCGGACCGGATCGAGGCGATCCTCGCCAAGCACATCAAGGATTTTGACGGCATCAAGCTGCAAAGGCGGGCCTATTCGCCGGCCGATCTGGAAAAGCTGAATGTCAATCTTGTCGGCGGCGATCCCTATGGCGGCGCCTGTTCGATCGATCAGTTCTTCCTGTGGCGTCCGTTTGCCGGTTCGGTCGACAATACGACCGCGATTCGCAATCTCTACCATATCGGCGCATCAACCCATCCCGGTCCCGGGCTTGGCGGCGGTTCCGGCTACAATCTGGCAAAAAGGATGGGCGCATGAGCGATGCAAAACTGTTGCAGCGCGGCGAAAGCGCCCGGTTGGGCGAGATCGGCCTCAACAATTTCGCGCCCTATCTGATGAACAGGATCATGGGCCGCTACAATGTTTCGCTGCGCGAGGAAATGGCGGCTCTGGGGCTGACAACGCCGAAAATGAGGGCATTGGCGGTCCTGTCGGTTATCGACGGCATCCTGCTGCGCGAACTGGCGGTCTACGCCGTGGTCGAGCTTTCGACCTTGAGCCGGGCGCTCGACTCGCTCGAGGCGGACGGGCTGGTGCGCTGTCAGGCGGATATGTCCGACGGCAGGGCGCGGCGCGTGTTTATCGCCGATGCGGGCCGTGAGACGTTTGACCGGCTGTGGCCGCATATGTCCGAGAATTATGAGCGCATGTTTGCGGGGATCGATCAGGAGGAACAGCGGGCCTTTGTCGGCACGCTGCAGAAGATGCTGGCGAATATCCGCAAGCATAATTTTTAGCATGGCTGGATAAACGGGAAAGAGACCATGGCCGAACGGTCATTCAAGGCAGAGGTAGAACATTTGCGTCTGGGTTCAGGCGATATTTTCACCGGTGAGGGCATTCTGGCGATCACCAAGGCGCTGCTGCAATGCGGCGTCGGTTATGTGGGCGGCTATCAGGGCGCGCCGATCTCGCATCTGATGGATGTGCTTGCCGATGCGCAGGAACTCCTGGGTGAGCTCGGCGTGCGCTTCGAGGCCAATGCCTCCGAAGCCGCGGCTGCCGCCATGCTGGCGGCGAGCGTGCACTATCCCATCAGGGGCGCCGTGACCTTCAAGGGCTCCGTCGGCGTCAATGTGGCCTCCGATGCGCTTGCCAATCTGGCGTCTTCGGGCGTGACGGGCGGCGCGCTGATCATCGTCGGCGAGGATTATGGCGAGGGCTCCTCGATCATGCAGGAGCGAAGTCACGCCTTCGCCATGAAGTCGCAGTTCTGGCTGCTTGATCCACGTCCCAATCTGCCGTCGATCGTCAAGGCCGTGGAGCAGGGCTTCGAACTGTCCGAGGCGTCGAACACGCCGGTCATGCTCATGGTGCGCATCCGGTCGTGCCACGTGACGGGCAGCTTTGACGCAAAGGACAATGTGCGCCCGCCGCTGAGCGTGCGCGATGCGCTGTCGGAGCCGCGCCGGGATTTTGCCCGGGTGGTGCTGCCGCCTATGTCCTTTGCACATGAGCATGACAAGATCAACAACCGTTGGCCGGCGGCCGAGAAATTTGTCGCCGAGAACAAGCTCAACGAGCAGTTCGGGCCGAAGGAGTTCCCGGTCGGGATCGTCCTGCAGGGCGGTATGTATAACGGTGTCATCCGCGCGCTGCAAAGGCTCGGGCTTGCCGATATCAATGGCAATACGGATGTTCCGCTTTACGTGCTGAACGTGACCTATCCGCTGTTGCAGGATGAATTCCTGTCATTCTGCGAAGGCAAGGAATCGCTTCTGGTGATCGAGGAAGGTCAGCCGGAGTTCATAGAGCAGGGCCTTTCGACCATGCTCTATCGCGCCGGCAGTCCGGTTGCCATACACGGCAAGGACCTGTTGCCCATGGCCGGCGAATATACCGGCCAGGTGATGCTGGACGGGCTGACGGCGTTCCTGAAAAAAACGGCGCCGCATTGCCTGCCGGGGCGGGTGGTTGCGCCGAATTTCGAGATGCCGACGATCCCCGACATTTCAAAAACCGTGCCGATCCGTCCGCCGAGCTTTTGCACGGGATGCCCGGAACGGCCGATTTTCGCGGCGATGAAGCTTGTCGAGCAGGAACTGGGCGCCCACCAGATCACCGGCGATATCGGCTGTCACCTCTTTGCCAGCCTGCCGCCGTTTGAAATCGGCGGCTCAACGATGGGGTACGGTCTCGGTCCGGCTTCGAATGCCGCCTTTGACGGCGGTGGCGAGAAGCGCGCGGTTTCGTTTCTGGGCGATGGCGGTTTCTGGCACAACGGGCTCTCAAGCTCCATCGGCAATATGTTGTTCAACAAATCCGACTCGGTGGCCGTGATTGTCGACAATTACTACTCGGCGGCGACCGGCGGACAGGACATTCCGTCCTCGCGCGCCGACAATCCCACCAAGGCGACAAAAAACCCCATCTCAAAGGCCTTGCAAGGCGTCGGTGTCGAATGGGTGCGTCAGATCGACAACACCTATGATGTCGGCAAGATGCGCGAGGTTATGCGGGAGGCGCTGACGACCGACTATGACGGTCCGAAGGTCATCGTTGCATCGTCGGAATGCATGCTCAACCGCCAGCGGCGCGAGAAGCCGCTGCGCAACAAGGCGGTCAAGGAGGGACGCCGTGTGGAGGTCCCGCGATTTGGCGTCGACGAGGATATCTGCACCGGCGATCACGCCTGCATCCGCCTGTCGGGCTGCCCCTCGCTTTCGCTGAAGACGCTGGACGATCCGCTGCGGGACGATCCGGTCGCCAGTATCGACCAGACCTGTGTCGGATGCGGCAATTGCGGCGAGGTCGCCGATGCAGCCGTGCTGTGTCCGTCCTTCTATCGCGCCGATGTCGTTCACAATCCGGGCGGTTTTGAAAGCTGGCGCGCCCGGATCGCCCAGCGCTTTATCGGATGGCTGCAAAGGCGCCGCGCGGCAACGAGACTGAATTTCGCCGAGGCATGACGGTGTCCGTTGAAGAGCAGTTTGTGGCGCGGACGCCCGATCCGCAGCTCGGCGGGATTATCAAGCTGGCCGTCATGGCGGTCGGCGGGCAGGGCGGCGGTGTCCTGACCAACTGGATTGAGTCGCTTGCCCGAACCGAGGGCTATGATTGTCAGGCGACATCCGTTGCCGGTGTCGCGCAAAGAACCGGAGCGACGATCTACTATATCGAAATGGCGCCGGCCGGGGACGGAACGCCGGTGTTTTCACTCGCGCCTTCCGTCGGCGATGTCGATATTCTGGTGGCGGCTGAAATGATGGAAGCCGGACGGGCGATCGTCAGGGGTTTCGTGACCCCGGACCGCACGACACTGATTGCCTCAACGCATCGGGCGCTGGCAATTTCGGAAAAGACGGTTCCCGGCGACGGTGTCGCCTCGTCGGAGGAGGTGCGCGCGGCCGCCGAGATCGCGGCAAGCCGGCTGATCCTGTTCGACATGGAAAGGATCGCCGCCGATAACGGTTCGGTGATTTCGGCGAGCCTTTTCGGCGCGTTGGCCGGATCCGGTGTCCTGCCGTTTTCGCGCCAGGCGTTCGAGCAAGCCATCCGCTCCGGGGGCAGGG
>NZ_CFHWAF010000088.1:0-18925 GCF_984452065.1 Hoeflea sp.
GTGCCAGCATATTGTCAAGGGATGCCGAGCCCGGATCGCCCTTGATGGCGTGAAAATCCGCCGATTACGGCCCCATAGAAAGACAGCCTTTGGTCGGGCAGTCAGGAAATAAACTTTGAAATTGTATTTTTAAGAATTACAACATACTTGCAATTTCTGGAAATTGTGCCCAAATTTCTCGATTTTCTCCAGTTCATCCATGTAATAGATTTTTCAGAAGGGGTTCCAGATGCCGTCAAAGTCGAAGCCTGTTTCACAGCCCAAAAGCCCTGGGCGTTCAAAACATGCCCCGCCGACAGCTGCCGAGCCGCTTTCCCGCGATGAAATTGAGCAGCTGAGGAATGAAACGAGAGAGGCGCGCGAGTGGATGGCGCGATATCTGAAGGACAAAAAGAAATCCGGGCTAAGCCGGTGGCAGTGTAAACACCGGCAATGCAGGCGACGCACTGAACGGATGGCTGAGATTGTGGGCATTGATGATTGGAGCTGGCGGCATTCCTCACGCTACGGCACGGTCATGGTCGGTCTCGAACGTCACTCGGTCGTCGATGTTCTGGACGAGCGCAGCCTGTATGCCCAGGCTGTCAGAGAAGGCGCTCCGCAGGCCCGACAGAAGGATGGACACCGCATCGCACGCCATCTGTTTCATGACATATGGAGCAATGGGCAAGCCGAAGGGCATATCAATCGCCTCAAGATATTGAAGCGGGCAATGTACGGTCGCGCCGGTCCAAAACTCATGAGGGCGAGAATGCTAACGCTCTATCACACAAAGTGAGGAAGAACCCGATTAAATACAAAGCGACACCGATCAGCCAAGCGCGTCGCGCCACGCGATGCGGCGTGCCGGCGATGGCCGGCAAGTTGCGCGCGCGGATCAAACCGCGTGTGTTGCCGGGCGTCCGCGTCAGTTGAGGGAACGCCCCCGCCCGTCAGCCGGCTTTCCAATCCGGATCACGGCATGATATGTGATGTTGAGGATTTCACGCGCCTGAGCGATACGGAAGACTGGATCGATGCGATGCCCGGGATCTTGGTGAGGGTTCCGGTGAGGAACGTCTCGTATTCCTTCAGCCCGGTCGTCAGGATGCGCAGCAGGTAGTCATCGTCGCCGGTCATCAGCCAGCAATCCACCACCTCGGGATGCTTCATGATCTCGGTTTCGAAGGCGACCAGCGCCGAATCGATCTGCTTTTCGAGCTTCACGGACATGAAGATCGCGACGGGCAGTCCGAGCTTCTCCTCGTCAAGCGTTGCCGAATAGCCGGTGATGATCCCCTCGGCCTCCAGCCGCCGCAGGCGGCGCAGGCAGGGCGAGGGGCTGAGACCCACCCTTTCGCTCAGTTCCTGGTTCGTCATGCGGGCGTTTGCCTGCAACGCGCGAAGGATCGTCCTGTCTATCGTGTCGATTGTGGCAGATTCCATCAAACACCCAAGATTTTCGGGATTTTTCTGCCATTCCAGTATCAATTCAGGGTGGAAATAGCAAGGAAATGGTGCGTCCAGACTGGTATTCTGCCGGGAACGACCGACCGGGAGAATGCCGCGATGACCACTGAAAGCCGTAACCTGACCATGCTGCGGCAACTGGAGAAGAAGGTGCTATGGCTCGCCTGCTGGATGGTCGACCAGGCGAACCGGCGGGAGAAAGTGGATGGTGTGAAGGTCGGCGGCCACCAGGCGTCCTCGGCTTCGATGGTGTCGATCATGACGGTGCTCTATTTCGACGTGCTGCGTCCGCAGGACCGCGTGGCGGTCAAGCCGCATGCTTCGCCGGTCTTCCATGCCATCCAGTATCTGATGGGCAACCAGACCCGAGAGAAGCTGGAAAATTTTCGCGGGTATCACGGCGCACAGTCCTATCCGAGCCGGACCAAGGATGTCGACGATGTCGATTTTTCGACCGGATCGGTCGGCCTCGGCGTGGGGATCACGCCCTTCGCGTCGCTGGTTCAGGATTACATCGCCGCAAAGGGCTGGAGGGATGCGGGCGAAAAGCCTGGCCGGATGATCGCGCTCGTGGGCGATGCCGAACTCGATGAGGGCAATGTCTATGAGGCGCTGCAGGAGGGCTGGAAGCACAATTTGCGCAATTGCTGGTGGATCATCGACTATAACCGGCAGAGCCTTGACGGGGTCGTGCGCGAAGGGCTCTACGACCGTATCGAGACAGTATTCAAGGCGTTCGGGTGGGACGTGGTAACGCTGAAATACGGCGCTTCGCAGCGCGCCGCCTTCGCGGAGCCCGGCGGCGGGGCGCTGAAGGCGTGGATCGACGCCTGTCCGAATCAGCTTTATTCGGCGCTGCTGTTCCAAGGTGGCGCGGCCTGGCGAAAGCGCCTGCTCGACGAACTCGGCGATCAGGGCGACCTGTCCGCGCTGATCGGGAGGCGCTCGGACAACGAACTGTCGGACCTGATGAACAACCTCGGCGGCCATTGCCTCCAGACGCTGACCGAGACCTTCAACGGCATCGACCATGACCGGCCGACGGCTCTCATCGCCTATACGGTCAAGGGCTGGGGCACGCCGCTCGCCGGCCACAAGGACAATCATGCGGGCCTGATGACCACGGCGCAGATGCAGTCCTTTCAGGAGCAGATGGAGGTCCGGCCGGATCGTGAATGGGAACGGTTCGAGGGTTTCGACGCTTCCGAGACCGATATGCGGACTTTCCTCGACGCGGTGCCGTTTTTCGTTGGCGGGCCGCGGCGCTACCGTGCGGAACGCATCGCGGTGCCGCAGGCGGTCGCGGTCAGCCCGGCGGCGGTGCGCGAGGAAACGTCAACCCAGGCCGCCTTCGGCCGCATCCTGGATACGATAGCCAAGTCCGACAGCGATCTTGCCTCCCGCATCGTTACGACCTCGCCGGACGTCACCGTATCGACCAATCTCGGCCCGTGGGTCAATCGCCGTCGGCTCTTTGCCCGCAAGGAACTGGCCGATCTGTTTCGCGATCAGCGCATTCCAAGCATGCAGAAATGGGACTTTTCCCCGCGTGGCCAGCATATCGAACTCGGCATTGCCGAGATGAATCTGTTTCTGCTGCTGGGCGCCGCCGGGCTTTCCCACTCGCTGTTCGGCGAGCGGCTGCTGCCGATCGGGACGCTCTATGATCCGTTCGTCTCGCGCGGTCTCGACGCCTTGAACTACGCCTGCTATCAGGACGCCCGCTTCATCGCCGCCGGCACGCCGTCCGGCATCTCCCTGTCGAGCGAGGGCGGAGCACACCAGTCGGTGGCACAGCCGCTGATCGGCATGAGCCAGGACGGGCTTGCGAGCTTCGAACCGGCCTTCGCCGACGAACTCGCGATCATCGTGGCCTGGGCGTTCGACTATCTTCAGCGTGACGGGGAGGACGATCCCGACGAGCTTACCTGGCTGCGCGACGAAACGGGCGGATCCGTCTATCTCAGGCTTTCGACCCGCGAGGTGGAGCAGCCGGGGCGCAAGCCCAACCCGCATTTCGCGCAGGACGTGGTCAACGGCGCCTCCTGGCTGAAAGAGCCCGGCCCGAATGCCGAAGTGATCATCGCCTATCAGGGCGCGGTCGGTACCGAGGCGATCGCAGCGGCGGGGATGCTCGCCGATCTGAGGCGCGATATCGGCGTCCTTTCGATCACGTCGGCCGACCGGCTCAATGCGGGATGGCAGGCCGCGCAGCGGGCGCAGGCGCGCGGACATCCCGGCGCCGCAAGCCATATCGAGCGCATGCTCGTCAGGCTTCCGCGGCATTGCCGGATCGTTACCGTCATAGACGGCCATCCGGCAACGCTTTCATGGCTGGGGGGCGTGGCCGGGCACCGAACCGTCAGCCTGGGAGTCGAGCATTTCGGCCAGACGGGAACCGTCGCCGATCTCTACCGGCACTACGGCATTGACGCGACATCGATCGCACATGCCGCCGCAGCATTGTCACATGGCCGGGAATTTGGCTGAAATCGGTCCATTGCAAAGCAATGTGCCGTCTTCCTGCGGCAGGTGAGCCAGTTTTTCCGGATATTCGGCCAGGCTACCGTGCTTCATAGGCGGTCCAGCAAACATCCCATCGGTACGGGTGACGGTTTGCGATCGATGTCGTACGCGGAAATCAGTCGCTTTCCTTTGTGAACTCAAAGATTTCAAGGGCATGTTACGGATTGCCGGGTTCGTAGCTGTAGTGATCGCGCAGATAGCAAAGTGCATTTTCCAAGCCCGGCTTCACCGTCGGATAGCGGATTTCGGGATCTGCCGAGTATTCGAGGTCTTTCATGCCGCTTGCCGTCGCCAGGCATACAACCTTGTCCGAGGGAGAGATGACCCCTTGGTCCACAAGGCCTTTGGTTGCCAGAACCGGTGTCACTGACGACAATTCCAGGAACAAGCCTTCCCGGCTTGCCAGATATTCCTGCCAGTGCACGATTTCGTCCTCGTCGATTGTGATGGCGTGGCCGCCGGACTCCCGAACCGCTTTCAATGCCTGGTAAGTGCTTTGAGCCGTCGCAATGGAAACCAGTTTCGTACCCGACGGCGGGTTGACGCGGAACAGCCGGTCAGAGCTGGTGGCCAAAGTCTTCCCGATCGACCCGTAGGCCTCCGTTGCAACCATGCGCGGCAACCTGGAGCATAGGCCCATATCGCGGAGATCCTTGAAACCGCGCCAGATTCCCGACAGGGCATCGCCATATGCGACCGGCAGAACGAACCAGTCCGGCAGGCTTCGGCCCAGTTGCTCATATGTTTCATATGCGATGGTCTTGTAACCCTCGATGCCGATAGGATGGCTGCCGACCACGGGTGAGGTGAATGGCGAGCTGATGAACCAGCCGAACCGGGTTGAAGCTTCTTGCAAGATTGGCCAACGCTGATCCATGTCCTCCAGCGGAAGAATCATGGCTCCATATTTATGAACCTGTTGAAGCAGCGCGCCGGAAGCTTGAGAGAAAGTGGCGACGACACAGGGTATTGCGGCCTTTGCCGCATAGGCCGCCAGGGACGCGCCGGCGTTTCCGGACGACGCGGTCGCCACAACGCCGGCGCCGGTCTTGACGGCATGAGACACGGTTACCGTCGAAAAGCGATCCTTGTAGGACCATGTCGGGTTTCTGCTTTCGTCTTTTACAAAAAGACACTCCAGCCCCAATTCACTCGCCAGCCTGTCGACACGGCATAGCGGCGTATTGCCTTCGCCAAGCGAAACGGCCGCTGACGCAGCAACGGGTAGAAACGGGTCGTACCGCCACAGTCCGGCGTTTTCCGAGCCGGTCGGCAAACGTCGCGCGTCAATCGCCTCGCTCGTGTAGAATACCTCGTAATTCGCCGGCGCCGTTTCGCGGCAGTCGGGACATCCTCGTGAATCGATCGCACGTCCGGCAGGCTGGCGATCACCGCAACGGCCACACAACAACGACGACACGCGATCAGCAATTGCCTCGGCTTCCATCATACATTCTCCCGTTTGATGACAAGTTTCACAGGACCGCCTGAAGCACAGGCGGTCATTCCGGCCGGATCAAACGCGCGCCACGGAGCGCACGAAAGCAGTGCCGGATTGAGCGACATGTTGAAATCAAACCAACTCGTTCCCCTGGTCGAACTCACGCCGCCGGGCGTCTCTGTTTGCCGGATCGCCCAATCCGCCGCCGCCCGGCATCTTCAGGACAAGCCGTTGATCGGGCATGATTGTCGTCACACCCTTGCCATCGACGCTCTCGCCGGTGGACAGCCCCACATAGCCGGGAGCCCCGTCCTTGCCGCCGAACTGGCCTCTCGCAGGGAACTTGATCCGGTCGAACGCGGCGAGCAGTTCGAACGGCATGCCGTCCCGGCTTGATATTTCGACGATCTGACCGAGACCGCCTCTGGTCCGGCCATCACCGCCGCTGCCCTGCCGCAATTCCTTGCGCCAGAAAACAAGAGGCGCCTGCATCTCCGCAATTTCCACCGGCGTACCGTGAACACCGGTGGGAAATGCCGTTGCCGACAATCCGTCCTTGTTCAGTCTGGCGCCGGTGCCGCCATTCATGGTTATTGAAATCGTGTAGGGCGTCTGGTCAGACCGGTTGGTCCGATACCGCCCACGTACCGTCACATTCCAGATGCAGGAGGCGCCTTCGGCCGGCACCCGATCGGGTACGGCCTGGCGCAAACATCCGAATACAACATCCGGAAGGAACAGGCCGATGACATGCCGGGCAGCCACCGGCAATGGCTTTTGAGCGTTGACCACCGAATTTTGCGGAGCCGACACCGTAAACGGCTCCAGCGATCCGGCATTGTTGGGAATATCGCCGCCGACCACGCAAGCAAGCGCAAAAACACTGTAGGCCTTGGTATACGCAAGCGGAACGTTTATGCCCTTGTTGACGGACCGCGAGGTGCCTTCATAGTCAACGTGGATAGCGCTATCCGAGATCGTCAATGTGGCTGCGAGCTGTATCGGTTCATCATATCCATCGGTGTTCATGCGACAGGACCAACTGCCTTTGGGCAGATCGGCTATTTTCCTGAGCACCGCCTGACGTGATCTGGCAAAGACATATTCGGCCAGGGGCTCGATATCGTCGATGCCGAATTCGTCCATCATGCGTATCAGCGCGCTTGCGCCGACTTCATTGCTGGCAACGAGGGAATAAACGTCACCCTCCGTCTCGATCGGAATGCGTGAATTGGCCTTGATCATTGCCATGAGCGTTTCGTTGACCTGCCCACGATCAATCAATTTGAGCATGGGAATATACAGCCCCTCCATGAAGACATCGGAGGATTCGGGGCTGACACCCAAACCGCCGACGTCCATGAGGTGGCTTGTGCAGGCAAAAAAGGCGACGAGCTTGCCATTGTGAAAAGCCGGTGTGGTCAAAACGAAGTCGTTGAGGTGACCGGTTCCCATCCAGGGATCGTTGGTAATATAGGTATCGCCTTCATTCATCCCCTCGGGTGGAAAATGCTCCAAAAAGTGCTTCACCGCTTCGGCCATGGAGTTGATGTGTCCGGGCGTTCCGGTGACCGCCTGGGCGATCATGCGTCCCTTCAGGTCAAATACGCCGGCGGAAATATCCTCGCATTCGCGGACGATCGTGCTGAACGCCGTGCGGATAAGTGCCTTGGCCTGCTCTCCGGTGACCGCAATCAACCGGTTCCACATGATCTGCATATCAAGGAAACTGCCGTCTTTTGGGTTCATGTCGCTCAGGCCTTCTTCTGCAGAACAATGCAACCGGCGCCGTCAATGTGCGCATCGAAATGGGCGGTCACAAACACGGTTGTCTCAACCTCGGTGATGAGTGCGGGACCGTCGACGAACATGCCCGGTCCCAGTTCGTGCCGGTGGTATACGGGGACCTCGATTCTCTCGCGGGTTCGCCCGTCAAACAGCAATCGCGTGGCACAAGGCGGCATGGCGCTTCGGCGCGGGACACCCGGCGCCGGCTGCGGTCGGCCGGGACGGGTCGAGACCAGCACGGACCAGTTGATCGCCTCTATGTCGGCGAGCGGAATTATCCGGGAGAACTGCCGTGTGTATTCCGCTTCGAACCGTGCGCGCAGGTCGCCGATCATCCGCGGCGACATCATCTCGTCCGGCAGATCGACGGTTATCTCATGGCCCTGCCCGACATAGCGCATGAAGGCGACCCGCTTTTCAAACAGCGGCTCGCCCGCGGCGCCCGCCTCCACCAGTGTATGGGCGTCGGCCGACATCTCCGCCAACAGGCTGTTTACACCGTCGAAATCGAAATCTTCGCCAAGGCGCTGCGGCGAGGACCGGACAATCTCGTATGCGATCGGCGCGGCGAGGAAACCGACCGCAGAACCGACACCGGCATTGGCAGGAATGAGCACCTTTCCGATACCGGCCTTTTCGGCGACCCGCGCCGCGTGCAGCGGCGCGGCCCCTCCGAAGGCGATCATCGTGTATGCTTCCAGGTTCGCTCCGCATTCGGCCGCATGCATGCGCGCCGCACTGGTCATGTTTTCGCAGACCATTTCAAACACACCATATGCGGCCGCCGTTGCATCGACTCCAAGCTTGTCTCCGACATCCTTGGCGAGCGCCGCCGTGGAAAGATCGGGACGAAGGGTAATAGCTCCGTTGGCAAAGCTGTCCGGGTCCAGCAGACCGATGACGAGGTCGGCGTCTGTTACGGAGGCGAAATCACCGCCCAAATCATAGCAGGCCGGTCCTGGCTTCGACGAAACACTGCGGGGGCCTATGGTAATCTGGCCCACCGAATCGACTTGTGCGATTGAGCCGCCGCCAGCGCCGATTTCAACCATCTCCATAACCGGGATGCGGAGCGGCAGACCCGACCCTTTCATGAATCGCGCCATTCGGTCGACCTCGAAAAGACGTGTCGTCGAGGGTTCCCCGCCCTCGATGAGGCAGATCTTCGCGGTGGTGCCACCCATGTCGAAGGACAGCACATTGTGTTCATCTGCGACCGCTGCAATTCCGGCGGCGAATATCGCGCCCCCCGCCGGACCGGACTCCACCAACCGGACCGGAAACGCCCGAGCCGCTTCCAGTGAGGTAAGCCCGCCTCCCGATGTCATCAGGAAGATGGTTCCGGAAAAGCCGCACGCTTCGAGTTGGCTGGCCAAACGACCCAGATATCCCTCTATCCTTGGCTGGACATAGGCGTTGGCCACCGTGGTCGAGGCCCGCTCATACTCTCTTGCCTCGGGGCAAACCTGATGGGACAGGCAAACGGCCACACCCGGCAGCGCGCCTGAAATATATTGCCGGACCCGCAATTCATGCTCCGCATTGGCATAGGAATGCAGAAAACAGACGGCGACCGCCTCGACCTCGACGTCATGGAGCGCCTCGGCGAGTTGAGGCAATGCGTTTTCGTCAAGCGGAAGCAAGACACGACCATTCACGTCCACCCGTTCCGGAACGGTGAAGCGAAGCGACCGGGGAACGAGAGGCGTCGGCTTCTCGATCATCAGGTCATACTGGTCGAAGCGGCTTTCAGTGGCGATTTCGAGTGTGTCGCGAAAGCCCTTTGTGGAAACAAGAGCGGTTTTCGCGCCGTTGCGCTCGATAATGGCATTGGTGGCAAGCGTCGTGCCATGAACCAGGGTGCGGATATCCGCAAAAGACGCACCGGCATCCTCAAGAACAAGGCCGAGGCCGCCAAGCATGCCGACTTCCGGCCTGTCGGGTGTTGTAAGGACCTTGCGCGTCAGTCGTCGCTCACCGATCTGTAGGACGACATCCGTAAAGGTTCCGCCAATATCGGCCGCCATCAGAACATCCGGCGTATCAGACATTCACTCTCTCCAATCCGAAATGGCAGGCGGATCGAGTCCCACTTGGCGACCGATACTCAAAACGCTGGAAAAAAGTTAAGTCACTCATCACTCTTGTCCCTGTGGGATGCATCAAATTTCAGCCGCGAACATCACGGCGTTCTTCGGGTCAAAGCTTACCGAGGCGGGTATCCAGAATAGGGACCGGACCGGCAACCCCGCCGATCTGGAGCAGCCGCCATATGGTCGCCAGGTTACTGGTCAGCACCGGCCGTCCGATGTGCCGCTCGAGGGGGGCGATGCCCCTCAGCCACGAAAAATTGGTGCAAGCGATATACACGCCGTCGGCGTCCTCGGGCACGCGAGGGATGATCCAGTCGTTGATCGGCTGGTAGTCGTCCTGACCCACCGTGCGTGTCATGCCGAAATCGCAATGGCTGGCCACAACGTCAATGTCATGCGCCTCGAGAAAGGTCGTCAGCAGTGCGGACAGCCACTGCGGATAAGGATCGAACACGGCTACCTTTTTCATGCCCAGAGCGCGCAGAGCGATGATAACGCTGCCCGAAGTGGTTGCCGAAGGCAGGCCGGATGCCTCGGTCATCACCTCGACGAGGCCCTCGTCGTAACCCGCTCCGCCGATGAAGCTTCCCCCCGTGCAAGCCAGGGCCACGGCTTTGATCCAGCGGACATGGCTGAGCAGTTCGGCCGCTTCACGGGTGTTCTCCTTCATTGCAAACAGTTGCTCCTCCACGTCCTCACTGTTGAAGCCGCGGGAAAAATGGAAGGAGACGCCGGGCATCTGGAGTCTCGTGTAGTCACGTTCGACGATCGAATTTGCTGACGGCACAATAATGCCGAGACCGGTGCGTTCTTCGTTCAATATATCAACCTCCTGAGCTTTGAATTCAGACATTGGGAAGACCCAGATAGGCCCGTCGGACTTCCGGGTTGCGCAGCATTTCCGGCCCGGTGCCGGACGCACCGACCTTGCCGAGCTCGATCACGATGCCGGCGTTGGAAATCTTGAGCGCCTGAACCGCGTTCTGTTCCACCATAATCACCGCGGTGCCTTTGGTTTGTGCCAGAGACCGTATCGAGGCAAAGACCTGATCGACCATGGCCGGCGACAGGCCAAGGGACGGCTCATCGAGAAGAAGAACCTTGGGATGGATCATCAGCGCCATTGCCATCTCAAGCATCTGCTGTTCGCCACCGCTCATGTCTCCCGCCTGAAGCCTTTCTTTCCTGCGCAGGACCGGGAACAGATCGAACATCTGTTCTATGTCCCGTGCGACGCCGCCGTCTGCGCGTGTATACGCACCCATTTCGAGGTTCTCCCTGATGGTCATCTGGGGAAAGTTGCAGCGGCCTTGCGGTACGATGGCGATACCCAGCTTCAAGCGGGCGGTGGATGATGTTCCGGTAATGTCGTCACCGCCAAGCAGAAGCGTTCCGTCCCTGATCGCGACCATGCCGAAGATCGTTTTCAGAAGCGTGGATTTACCGGCGCCATTTGCGCCGATTACGGATGTGATCGTGCCTGCGCGCGCGGAAAGGCTGATGCCGCTCAAGATCAGCAATTCGCCATAACCTGCATGGATGTCCCGAAGCTCAAGGTTCGCTGAGGTTTCAGTGTCCAAGATAAGCCTCCTGAACTTTCGGATCACTCATCACCGTGTGCGGATCGCCGTCAGCGATCTTCCGACCCTGCTCTAGGACGATCAGGCGATTGCAGAGTTCAGACACGACGGGAAGATTGTGCTCGACCAAAACAATGGTGAGACCGTGTTCGTTATGGGCAAGGATGTACTGCTTGAAGAGATTGATGATGGTCGGATTGACTCCTGAAAGCGGTTCATCGAGAAGCAGTATCTGCGGCGGTACGATGAGGGCGGATGCGAATTGAATCAGTTTACGCTGACCGTAGGAAAGCTGCCCCGCCGCACGATCCTCGACATGTTTCAGGTTGAGCGTTTCGATCAGGTGGTTGGCCCTCTCCGAGAAGGCCCGGCTTTCGGTACGGGAGCGGAAGTAGTCTCTCCACTCGCCAAGTGGCGGCTGTCGCCCGTGCGACGAGACCGCCAGGTTCTCCCTGATGGTCAGCGATTCATAGACGCGGGTTGCCTGGAATGTGCGAATGAGCCCTTGTTTGGCAAGTTCGTTCGAGGGACGGCCCGTAATATCCCTGCCGTTCATTGCCACGATACCCTTATCGGGTCTGGTGATGCCGGAGACGCAGTCCAGGCAGGTCGACTTGCCCGATCCGTTGGGCCCGATCAGCCCAACCAGCTCTCCGGGCGTTACCGTGAATGAAAGGTCGTCGACTGCAACAACGCCGCCGAACGCCCTGGTCAGACCCGATATGCTGAGCTCCCCGCCGGCAATGCGCTCGTCGGGGTCGACGATTTGAACCGGATGCCCGGCGTCGACCGGTGCAGGCTGGGCGGGGACAAAGCGCCGCGTCGGCGTTTCACGCCGATTGGACCACCAGCTTTCCAGCCTTTGAAACAGATTCTCCAGACCGTCGGGGACTGTGAGCACGGTGGTGAGCAGCAACGCCCCGAAGATCACCATGCGCCATTCGTCGGCAATCCGCAGCACTTGCGGGAGCACGGTGAAGATAACGGCCGCTGCCAGCACACCGCGGAAACTCGCTCTGCCGCCGATAAAAGCGATTATCAGCAGGGTTACGGTGGTCTGGGTCGCCAATGAATCCGGACAGACGACGGTTTGGAACTGGGCGGCGAAAACGCCTGCAACGGCCGAAATCATCGCAGCGATTCCGAAAGCGATCAACCGCAGACCGGTCGGCAGGAAACCGGTGGTGGTCGCGAGCACCGGGTCGTCACGGACCGCCAGGAAAGCCAGCCCCAGCTTGCGCCTTGAGATGGCGACCGCGCCAATTACCGCCAACGCCGCAATCGTCAGGATGAAGTAATATTGCTGGGTAAGGCTGCGCGGAGCAATCTCGAAAATGCCAAACGGAATCGTGGAGCGCGGGACGCCGGCCACGCACAGCGGTCCCTGCGTCACCTCCATCCAGTTTGTCGCGATCAGTTGAGCGATGGTCGCAAAACCGAGCGTGCCGATAGCGAATGCATGAAGATTGAGACGGAAGGACGGTATCCCGACGACCAGCGACAGCAGGAGGCCCCCGGCCATCGACGCCAGCACCTGCCACCAGAAACCCAGATCGAAGTTAACCGCCAGGAGGGCGGTGACGTACATACCGAAGCCGTAAAAGACCGGTTGCGCAAAACTGAGCGCGCCCACCCGGCCCACGACCAGGTCGTAAGCGATAGCCAGACAGACGATGATAAGGGTATTGATGCCGATGCTGATATAGTAGTTCTTGTCAGCAAAGGCGGGCATCAAAACGGCTGCCAGCAGCAGCACAAGCAGCCAACCATTGTCACGAACAAAGCCCGCCCTGGTCATCATCCAACCCTCACGGCCTTGCCGAACAGGCCGTTTGGACGCACAAGCAACACGAGGATCATGCCCGCGAACACGATTGCGTCTGTGTATTCGGTGGAAATGAAGGCGGTCGCGACCGCTTCGAACAACCCGATCAGAAAGGCGGCGATAACGGCGCCGGTGACGTTGCCGAAACCGCCGACGATCACCGCGACGAACGCCTTGATGTTAACAAGGATCGCCATGGACGGGCTGACGGTGTAAAGGGGCGCGATCAAAGCGCCGGCAAGCCCGGCGAAGCTGCTTGCGATCACCGTCGTGACCAAACCGATGACGGGAACGCTGATGCCGACGACCATTGCCGCCTCGCGGTTTTGTGCGATAGCACGCATCGCTTTGCCGACGGTCGTGTATTTCAGAAAGAGGTAGAGGCTGGTGAAAGCAACAATCGTGCCTGCCAGGACCAATATGCGTTGGACCGAAAGTCGAGCGCCAAGAACGTCTATGACAACGCCGTTCAGCGGGCTTTCAATATACCGTGGCATGGGACCGGCCATCACGATGGCGAGGTTGATCATCGTGATCGAAAGCGCCAGTGTGGAAATCAGTTGGATTTGCCACGGCTTCGCGATGACGCGCCTTATGACCACCAGATAGATAAGCGCGCCCGACAGCGCCATGATGATGACGACAATCGGTGCCGCAAGGGCATAGGGCAGCTTTAAGACGACCATCATCAGATAGAGCTGAAATGAGGCCAGCATGTAAAACTCGCCATGCGCAAAATTGACGATCTGCAGGATCCCGAAAATCAGGGCGAGGCCCGCCGCAATCAGCGCGTATTCCGCTCCTGATGTCAGCCCGTTGATCAATTGGACGATCAGTAGGTCCATTATATTGTCCTTACGTGGTTCCCCTGGCCTCTCCAGGCGTGGACCGTGCCGCCGGATCCAGCCTGAGCAACCGTTTCAACTCGCAGGGCTTGCCCCGGTATGGCCCGGGCGGCCGCCCGCTTCGGCCAGCCGCCCGCTCATCTGTTTTAGGGATGCTCCTTGATCGTCTCGACGACCACGCCTTCACCATTGCGTATCTGCACCATGAAGAGATACGGATGAGCCTGATTGCGCGCGTCGAACTTGATCCGGCCAATGTCCAGTTCCACGTCGACCTCGGTGAGACCCTTGCTGATGCCTTTTCGATCGGGGGAACCGCGTTTGACGGCCTCGTCGATCGTGAGCATCGCGTAGTAGGCGAGAGCGGCACTGTAAGGAGGATAACGACCGTGGATTTCCTTGTATTCCTCAACCATGGGCTGATTTTCCGTTCGCGCCCAATAGGCCGCTTCCGTGAGACCGTTGCCTAGATTGGGGTCCCCCATCAACACGAGCGCTTCGTCCGTGTAACAGGCTCCACGCGAGAACAGTTTCACGTCGATGTTGAGTTCGCGCTTCTGGCGCACCAGCAGGGCACAGTCAGCCGGCTCGCCGAAGAACAGAATGGCGTCCGGATTTACCTGGGCAATTTTCGTCATCATGTTGCGCAAATCCGTGACGCCCGTCGTATAGAATTCGGCGCCGGTGAACTGCACGCCAAAATCGGGAAGTGTCTCTTCATAGACCGACGACGCACCGCGACCGAAATCGTTGTTGACCGACAGGACATGCACGGTTTTCACACCGTCATCGGCGATGAATCTGGAGAACGATTTCGCAATGATGGCGTCATTGAGATTCATGCGCCACATATGCGGATTGCCGCTGGTGGTGATTGCTGGATGCGTGGCACCATAGGTCATCGCCGGGACTTCCGCTCCCTCGAGCAGAACCGGCATGCCGCCGAGAGTCGCTCCCGAGCAGCCGGGACCGATAATGACGTCCACTTCCTCAACGTCTATCAGATTGCGGAACGCCGTTGCGCCGCCTGCCGGGGTGCATTCGTCGTCAGCGATGACAAGCTCGTAGTCAATATCGGGATTTTTTGTCTCCAGATGCTTGATCGCAAGTTCGATGCCGCTTTTCGCATCCACGCCCTGGAAACCGATCACGCCACTGAAAGCCGAGCTGAGCCCGACCTTGACGGTGTTTTCCTGTGCTTGTGCGGCGGTGAGGGCAAAGAGCGTGGCCGCGGTTCCTGCCGCCACAGCGCGTAGAACGCTCCTTGAATTCGATAACGCTTTCATTTGGGTTTTCCTCCACATTCGTAAATTTTATGGTTTTGGGATTTCCATCCCCGGGTCTTATCTCTCGATCATTTCCGTTGTTTGCGATCTCCCTTTTGACTGTTCGCTTCTTGATTTGAGTGGATCGAACCTAGCCTGGACCGCCGCGGCGCCGGCTTCACTCCTCGCCATATCCGCAGTCCTGCGAAATACGCCGACCCGTTTCGCTGACGATGGTGGAAAGGCGCCTTATCTCGTCTTCCATTCGGGAAGACGTGGGGATCGCAATACTGAGAGCAGCGATGATCTCGCCTGCATGGTTCCGCACCGGCGTAGCGACAGCGGCGATCCCATAAAGGTTTTCTTCAATGATACAAACGACTTCACGATCTCGAAGGGTGTTCACTTCCGCGACAAGGTCCGGTAGGGACGCGACCGATTTCTCGGTCATTGCCGGCAGCACATTATCGGGGTAAAGCGCAGCAATTTCGTCGTCTGCGAGCGCGCACAAAAGCACCTTGCCCATCGCAGTCGTGTGCAAATACACCGATTCACCCGGCGCGACATGTGTCGATACCAGACCCATGCCTTCCATCACCTGCAGATAGACGGCCCGGTTTTCGCGGCGCACACCCAGATAGGCGCTGACTTTCTGCTCGGCGGTGAGTTTTTCGAGTTGCGGTGCCGCTGCGGCCGTTAACCGGTCCACGCGCAGGATCGAATGACCGAGAAAATAGGCTTTGAAGGTCAGCCGGTAGTCCTTCGAAGAATCCAGTTGCTGCACATAGGACAGCTTTTTCAGGCTGGCGATAATGCGCTGCACATTAGCCGGATGCAGTGACAAACGGCGGGCGATGTCCCGTATTCCGAGACCGGCCGGCTCCCTGTCCAACAGTTCGAGAACCGCAAATCCACGTTCCAAGGATTGACTCATAGAGTGTATCGCATATCAATACAGTGTATCATATTGCGTATTATTGGCTGTTTTGATTAAGGTGTCAATGCGTTTCGACAAGTTGAGCAATCAGGCCGAAACCAAAGCGAAGCGGCTCTGCGGAGATGCAGGCGAAACCGCCAGGCCATGCGCGGATCTGCATATATTTTGTTTGAATACACCCTTGGGCGTGGTGCCGATCCGCGCGGTGAAAAGCTGCTCGATGATGAAGCCAAACGTGGTACCGGAAGCTGGACATCGCCAACCGATATTGCTCGGCTTCTGCTGATGCGGCGCATTCCAGGACCTATACCGCACGAACACGACCTCTGGCGCTTCCACGCCCTCGGCGCCATCATCCCGGATCTCGACCGTGTCGTTGCCGCGAAACGAGAGAACCTGCCCACGCCTGCAAAGCCGATCATGCCGCTTTACATGCGATCCGCTCTGCTGGCGGGGATCGCAATAGTCGAGCGCACTGGACCGGAGAGGCTCCGAATGCTGCGTGGTCACATGACGGGTGAAAGCAAGGTCCTGTTCGCTGACACAGCCGAGAGCATGATAGCCCGATCTCGTAGGTCGAACGCTCCCACGCAAATGCACTTAACTTGTCGACCGTGATGTATGCGGGTTTTAAGCTGGCGTTGATTTGAGCCTTGAGGCGAAACGTGCAGGTTCCTCGCTGTCGAGTAGGATGGCCTCAGCCTTCTTGGCAGTATAGGGCGTTGTGGCGACGAAGATTTCCGGGGGCAATTTGACAGGCAGGATGTTGGCCAGTGCTTCTTCGCCACCACCCAAAGGCGGGACATAGTGTCCAAAACCGGCTTTGGGAACCGTGAGGGCTGCAAGGCGATCCACAGCGTTTCGGTCAAGAATATCACGCTCCTTGCTGAATTGTAGGCGGCGCTCTTCCTCAGTGAAATCACTCGGCACCTCCTGCCAGTAGAAGGATTCATCGGACTTTCGATAGAGAACAATGATGACCGGCAGGTTCGATCCGCGCCAGTAATCGAGGTCCTTGCTTTTCAGCAGGTAGCTGAACCCGTGATCATCTTCTGATGTGTACTTACCCGGGTCTGTCGCCTTTACCTGGACGGCAATCATGCGCGCCAGTGGCTGACCATCATCCATTACTTCTGCAATCCCGTCGATGCCGGCCTCGGGTCGTGATCGACCGTCAAACTGAAAACCGATGTTGAGAAACCGCAGACGCGCTGCTGGCTTGCCAATGCTCTCCTGAGAGACAACAGAATGTGGGCCAAATAGATCACTTGACCAAAATGGATACTCTAGATTCTTTGACATGTTGGAATTATAGAACATTAAGATAACATTTGGTATGGACTTATGCTTGTTTCATGCCTCGGTTATGGATGGTTATCCTGAACGCAGGCTTGAGCGCGCCGGTCCCAACTATGCGCCAATTCCTATAATCCGAATTTATGTTATTCAACGCATAAAGTCATATTATGTGCCAAATCCGATATTGCATTTTTATCAGAATTAGATCATAATACCAGCATGGCAAATCTAGCACGCAATCCGAAGCAGATCGGAAACATCGTACAACGCGCTCGCAAAAAGCGGGACCTCAATCAGACGGAACTCGGCAACCTCGCCGGTTTGCGGCAGGAGACCATTTCTCTGATCGAGACAGGTAATCCGGCCACGAAACTGGAAACCATCCTGTCGGTTCTCGCCGTGCTCGATCTGGAATTTAGAATTGTGCCGCGCTCGAAAGCCCATGCGGACAACATCGAGGACATCTTTTGATGCCTCGCCATCGTCAACATCCGCCGCTGCGGGTTTTTCTGAACAACCGCCCGGTCGGCCAATTGACCAGACAGCCAAGCGGCGCGATCGGCTTTCAGTATGTAGAAAACTGGCTGGAATGGGAGCATGCCATGCCAGTCTCCCTTTCTTTGCCTCTGCGCGAAACACCCTTCCGTGGCGAACCCGTTGCAGCGGTCTTCGAGAACCTTCTACCGGACTCTGACGCGCTGCGTCGCCGCGTAGCCGAAAAGGTCGGAGCCCGCGGAACCGATGCCTACAGCCTGCTTGCTGCAATTGGCCGGGATTGTGTCGGGGCGTTACAATTCATAGCCGACGGCGATGAAGAGATTGACGTCACCGGCAAGATCGTAGGCGATGTCATCGATGACGAGGCCATAGACCGACTGCTTCGCAGTCTGGCGCAAGCACCGTTGGGCCTGAACCGTGACGACGAGTTTCGCATATCGGTGGCGGGCGCACAGGAAAAGACCGCTCTCCTGTGGCACGACGACAAATGGATCAAGCCTCACGGCACGACGCCAACCACGCATCTGTTCAAAACGCAGATCGGTCAGTTGCCGAACGGAATCGATCTATCAAATAGCGTGGAAAACGAATTCTACTGCCTCAAATTCATCAAGGCTTTCGGTCTTCCGGTGAACGAAGCCGAGATCAAAACCTTCGGAGAAACAAAGGCACTCGTGATCGAGCGCTTCGATCGCCGCTGGAC
Source organism: Hoeflea sp. (assembly GCF_984452065.1). NCBI lineage: Bacteria > Pseudomonadati > Pseudomonadota > Alphaproteobacteria > Hyphomicrobiales > Rhizobiaceae > Hoeflea > Hoeflea sp. The sequence goes on from NZ_CFHWAF010000088.1 coordinate 18,250, forward strand.
AAGAGATGGCCGGCTGCTGCGACTACCGCAGGAAGATTGCTGCCAGGCTTTGTCGGTGCCCCCGACCCTGAAATACCAAAGCGACGGCGGCCCTGGCATGGTCGCGATCCTCGATCTTCTGAAAGGCAGCGACACGCCAGCAGAAGACCAAATGACCTTCGTCAAGGCACAGCTTCTTTTCTGGTTGCTCGGCGCGACGGACGGCCATGCTAAAAATTTCAGTATCTATCTCGGATCGGGCGGAAGCTTTCACCTGACACCGCTCTACGATGTGCTGACCGCACAGCCGAGCCTCGACAACAATCAGATCAACCGCAAGCAAATGAAACTGGCCATGTCTGTCGGCAAGAGCCGTCACTATCGGTTTACCAACATTCATCCCCGGCATTTTATCCAGACAGGCGCGGAAGCCGGCTTGCCGAAAACGCTCGTACCCGACGCCATCGAGCAAATCGCCGATACCGCGGATGATGCATTCGAACGATTGGAAGCTTCCCTGCCGAAAGGCTTTCCCGAGTTCATCCACGCTTCGGTCATGAGGGCAGCCGCCGCGCGAATTAGCAGCTTCAACTACAATGCCGAGGCAATCGAGAGAGGTTAGCCCGGATTTCTCAAAGTGAGGGGTGCATCGGCCCCAGGAATCTGGGAAACTAGTTTTGTAACAAACAGTTATCAG